>JBEELY010000172.1:0-3888 GCA_041167925.1 Pseudomonadota bacterium
GCCTCGTCGACCGACTTGCGATTCGAGATCACCGCGTTGGCCGGGAAGCTGTCATCAGGCCAGCCCATGGCAACGCAGGTCTGGATGACCTGATCGTCAGGAATGCCCGCCTCGGCCCGCACTACCGGCGACTGCATGATGCCCTGGCTATTGATGACGCAACCCAGACCGCGTGACCATGCAGCGTTGACCAGACAGTTGACCACGCCGCCGCAATCAAAGGGCGCAATGTCACTGCCCTGAATGGAGCGGTCATAGGTCACCACGATCGAAACCGGAGCATCGAACTGCCGGAAACCGCGTAGCACCCAGTCCTGTCGCTTTTCCTTGTTGTCGCGCTCGATGCCCATGGCTGCGAAGAGCTGCTTGGCGATCTCGATCTGACGCTCTCGATGGGCTCCCTCATAGCCAGGCCCCATGCGGAACTCACGCGAATCAGGGACGCCGGCCAGATTACGCTCGACATTGCCCTTGCGGATGCGATCGAGCACCTCGCCAGCCACGACATAAAAGTTCCAGGGCTGGGTATTGAGCGAGGTGGGCGCGCGCATGGCGATTTCAATCACTTCACGCACCAGCGCTTTGGGCACCGGCTTTTTGAGATAGCCGCGAATGCTGCGCCGGCCGCGAACGACTTGGTCGAAATCCATGAGGGTCTCCTGCGTGGGATGATTGAAGTGCCAGCACGCATGGTAGCGGCTGGCAGGAGACCGGGAACAATGAACCGTTCTGAAGACCGAATTCACGTACACGAGGACCACCGTGGGGTGGTCACCCTCACGTTCAACCGCGCGGATCGCAACAACGCCTACGACGAAGCCCTGCTCCAGCAGTGTCAGACAGCGCTGGATCAGCTGGAGCAAAGAGACTCCAACACCCGGCCCAGGGTGCTGGTGATCCGGGGCGCAGGGCGCCACTTTCAAGCCGGCGCCGACCTGACCTGGTTGAACGGCCTGAGCACACAGTCACCTGAGGCTAATCTGGCGGCATCGCAACTCACCTCGGGTCTGATGCGCCGGCTCAATGCCTTGCCCATTCCGACGATTGCGTTGGTTCAGGGCGGCTGCTTCGGCGGCGGCACTGGGCTCATCGCTTCCTGCGATGTGGTGATCGCCGCCGACAATGCACAGTTCTCGATTGCCGAGTCACGCTGGGGCATGGTGGCCAGCATCATCATTCCGCAGCTCAATGACGCAATGAGCATCCGGCAGGTGCGCCGCTATGCCCTCACCGGCGAACGCTTCGACGCCGATGAGGCCCGACGCATCGGCCTGGTCCATGAGGTCGTACCTCTGAATGAACTCTATGTAGCGGGGGAGCGAATCATCGATGCGCTGCTCAGGAATGGACCGCAGGCCACCCGACTCACCAAAGAGACCGCATTGCGCGCCTGCTGGTCAGCGATCGACGACGCGGAGGATCGTCGACTCGTGCAGGAGCATGCGCTTAAGCGTCAGTCTGACGAGGCTGCTGAGGGACTAGCATCGTTCTGGGAAAAACGTGAGGCCGTCTGGTACTCCAGATCGCCAGGCAAGTCATTGTAATCAATGCCCTGATCTGAAGTTCAGTGCTGCGCCTGCACGAACAACACATCCACATCGGCAACCACGCGATCGCCGGACAGAATTCGAGCAATCGCACGGCACTTGCGTCCCTCTGCTTCAGTGCGGTCCAGCAGGACCTGAAGCCATTCTCCAGGGGCCGCGGCTGAACGGTAGTCCACGGTCAGTTTGGCCGTGATCCAGCGTTGGCCACCCGTGCGTGCCACCAAAAGGTATCCGGTGGCGGTATCTGCCAGGGTGGCGATCACACCACCATGCAGACGCCCACGACCATTCAGGTGCGCTGCGCCCACCAGCAAGCCGATCTCCAGGGATTCGCCGCTGCCGCGACTCATGAAGCCGCCGAGGGCATCCAGCATCGGGCTGCTACGGAAGATAGGGCCGAAACCTTCAGGGGTCATCACGACGAAGAGAGGGTGCTGGCGGAGAGTGTGAGATTCGAACTCACGGACGCCTTACAGCGTCGCCGGTTTTCAAGACCGGTGCATTCAACCGCTCTGCCAACTCTCCAACTCCAGTAGTTTACCAGTCTGCACCCGAGCAAACGCTGGAGTGCGGTCGGTCCAGGCAAACTCAATCGCCGCGCAGGGTACGCTCCTGCAGATGCCACAGTGCGATCTGGGTCTTCACATCGGGCAACTGCCCCTTGCGCACCCGATCCATCAGGTCGGTCAGGGACATCCAGAGGGTCTGGATCCGTTCACCATGGTCCAGAGCCGCCTGCTCCGGAGAGCCGCTCAGGCCTCGGGCAATGAAAATATGGATGACCTCATTCGAAAAGCCGATCGCCGGATGGATGACCGTGAGCGGCTCCCAATGCGCAGCACGCATGCCAGTTTCCTCAAGCAACTCGCGCTGGGCCGTCTGTAGTGGCGTCTCGCCCGCATCGATCTTACCTGCTGGAATCTCGAGGTACTCGCGCCCCATGGGATAGCGCCACTGGCGCTCCATCAGTACCTCTCCGGTTTCCGATAAGGCCAGAATGGCGGAGGCACCGGGATGGACGACCCACTCGCGTACATGCACGCTGCCATCGGGCAGACGCGCCTGATCCTTGCGGATCTTCAGGAACACGCCCTGATAGACCGTATCTGAAGACACCGTCTGCTCGCGCAGATCGTGCGCATCATTCAGATCGGGCACTGCATTGCGCTCATCCGACCCCCGGTGATCCATGGCGTGCGGCCCAGGGGCATCCATGGCATCCGGCACAGGGGCTTCCATCGCAAGCAGCCCGGCGGCGCTGAAGGGCGCGTCAGCTGCCCAAAGCCTGCCGCACTGCCTCCAGGCACACTGCCATCAGCGGGCCGGGCAGAAGACCCAGCAGGAGCACCAGGGCGCCATTGACTGACATCAGAGCTACCGCCCCGCCTGAGCTTTCGGGCGCAGCGACATCGGTCGGCTCATCAAAATAAACTGTCTTGACGATGCGCAGGTAATAGAAGGCACCAATCAGCGAGAAGAGCACAGCTGCCACCGCAAGCCACACCAGGCCCGCTTGCACTGCCGACTGCAGCACGGACAGCTTGGCATAGAAGCCGACTGTGGGCGGAATGCCGGCCAGCGAGAACATCAGAATCAGCAGCACGAAGGCCAATCCAGGGCTGCGCTTGCCCAGACCCGCCAGGTCACTGATTTCTTCGGCCTCGTGACCCTTGCGTGCCAGCAGCAAGATGAGTCCGAAGCTGCCCAGCGTGGTGAGCACATAGGTGACGAGGTAAAAGAGCGAACTGCTCCAGGCCTCGGCCAGCCCTTGAGCGTTGCCACCCACGACCCCCGCGAGCATGCCCAGCAGCACGAATCCCACCTGCGCAATGGTGGAGTAGGCCAGCATGCGCTTCAGGTTCGTTTGCGCAATCGCCACCAGATTACCCAGGCCCATGGAGAGCACTGATAGCACCATGAGCATCTGCTGCCAGTCAGTCGCCAAGCCCACCATGCCTTCGGCCAGAAGACGGAAGGCAATCGCGAAGGTGGCCAACTTGGGGCCGGCCGCAATCATGAGGGTCGCGAGCGTGGGCGTGCCTTGGTAGACATCGGGTACCCACATGTGAAACGGCACTGCACCAAACTTGAATGCCAAACCCGCGACGACGAAGACCACGCCAAAAATCATGACGGTGGTTTTGGCCGGTGTGGGCGACGCAAGCGAGGCTGCAATTTTGGCCAGATCAAGCGTGCCAGTCGCGCCATAGATCATGCTCATGCCGTACAGCAAAAAGCCCGAAGCCAGCGCACCCAGCACAAAATACTTGATGGCCGCCTCGGTGCTGATCGCATGATCGCGCCGCATGGCGGCAATGGCATAGAGCGAGAGCGACATCAG
>JBEELY010000076.1:0-6144 GCA_041167925.1 Pseudomonadota bacterium
CTGCTGGTTGGCAACGCCGCGCAGTGGGGTTCGGACGCCAATGTGCATCACTTCATCCCGGTGGATGACCATGTGCGCCGCGAGCGTTGGCTGTCTGAGATCGAAGCCCAGTGGGGCCCTGCCCCTGGCAAGCAGCTCACCAACGGGCGCTCGCTCTTTGTGCTTGGCAAGCAGTTCGGCAATGTCCTGGTCGCCGTGCAGCCGTCTTTCGGCTATGAAGGCGACCCCATGCGCCTGCTGTTCGAGAAGGGCCTGGCACCGACCCATGCCTTCTCGGCCTTCTACCGCTATCTGCGCGAAGACTTTGCCGCGCATGCCGTGCTGCATTTCGGCACCCATGGTGCGCTTGAGTTCATGCCGGGCAAGCAGACCGGCCTGACCGGCCACTGCTGGCCTGACCGCATGATTGGCGATCTGCCCAACATCTACCTGTACGCCTCGAACAATCCCTCCGAAGGTGCGATTGCCAAGCGGCGCTCCAATGCCACGCTGGTGAGCTATCTCACGCCGCCGGTAGGTCAATCGGGCCTCTACAGTGGCCTGCTCGAGCTCAAAGGCTCCATCGGCCAGTGGCGCACCGCTCGCCCGGAGAGTGAGGAGCGGCAGCAGGACCTGCTCGAGCTCATCCATGCTCAGGCCATCAGTGTTGACCTTCTTCCTGCCGAAGCGCCTGTCTGGACACTGCACGATGCCGGCGGCCTGTCTGTCGAGCAGCAGGTGCTGGCCTTGCATCACCGCGTGATCGAGGTCGAGCAAAGCCTGGTGCCGATCGGAATGCATGTGGCCGGCCAGACCAGTGATGCGGCCCAGCGCCTCGAGATGCTGCGCGCCATGGCGCTGGCTGTGACCGACACGCCCCTGGCCGAAGCCGCGCTCACCCATCTGGCCCAGGGCGGTAGCGCACGCGAGGCCCTGGCGCTGATCACTGCAGCCTCCTCGAACCTCGCGCAGCATCCCCGGGCCGCGCAGACCCCCTCTGGATCCGAACTCTCCGGCGAATCGCTCACTCAGCTCCTCGAAACCCTGGAGCGCGCCAATGGCTTTCTGGCCCAGGATGCCGAGGTACCTGCGCTGCTGCACGCCCTCGACGGCGGCTTCATCCGGCCCACGCCCGGCGGCGACATTCTGCGCACGCCCGAGGTGCTGCCCACCGGGCGCAATCTGCACGGTTTCGATCCCTTCCGCATTCCGAGCAGCTTTGCCATGCGCGACGGTGCCCGGCAGACGCAGCGTCTGATCGAGCGCTATCAACAAGACGGCCATCCCCTTCCCGAGACCGTGGCCATGGTGCTCTGGGGCAGCGACAACCTCAAGACCGAGGGCGGCCCGATCGGCCAAGCGCTGGCGCTGATGGGCGCTGCGCCACGCTTTGACAGCTATGGCCGCATCGCAGGTGCGCAGCTCGTGCCGCTCGAGCAACTCGGCCGGCCTCGCATCGATGTGGTGCTCACCATCTCGGGCATCTTTCGCGATCTCATGCCCTTGCAGATCCGCATGCTGGCCGAGGCCGCCTGGCTTGCAGCGAGTGCCGACGAGCCTAGCGATCACAACTTCGTGCGCAAGCATGCTCTGGCCTATCAGCAGGAGCATGGCTGTACGCTGGAAGTGGCGGCCCTGCGGGTCTATGGCAATGCTGAGGGTGCTTACGGCTCCAACGTCAACAATCTGGTGGAGAGCAGCCGCTGGGATGGTGAGGACGAGCTTGCCGAGACCTATTCGCGCCGCAAGGGTTTTGCCTATGGCCGCACCGGCCGCGCGGTGCAGCAGGGCGCGCTCTTGCAGAGCGTGCTGGCCGATGTGCAGCTCACCTACCAGAACCTCGACTCGGTCGAGCTCGGTGTGACCACGGTCGACAATTACTTCGACACGCTGGGAGGTATCACCGGCGCAGTCAAGCGCGCCCGCGGTGGTCAGGCGCCTACGGTGTACATCGGCGACCAGACCCGTGGCGAAGGCACAGTGCGTACGCTTGATGAGCAGGTGGCCCTTGAAGCCCGCACCCGCATGCTCAATCCGCGCTGGACCGAAGGCATGCTCAAGCATGGGTATGAGGGTGTGCGCCAGATTGAGGTGCATGTCACCAACACCATGGGCTGGTCGGCCACCACGGGCCAGGTGCAGCCCTGGGTCTATCGCCAGATCACCGAGACCTTCATGCTCGATCCCGCCATGCGCGAGCGTCTGGCCAAGCTCAATCCCACCGCCTCTGCCCGTGTGGCCAATCGCCTGCTTGAGGCCTGCGATCGGCAGTACTGGACCCCCGAACCCGAAATGCTCGAGGCGCTGCGACGCGCGAGCGAAGAACTAGAAGACCGCCTAGAAGGCGTTGTCGAAGGAGTCTCCGCATGACCGTTGCCACCGTTCCGATTACTGATATCCGCCGTCCTGGCCGCACTGACGGCGAGGGCAGCGTGCAGGTGCAGCTCGACCCGAACATGAAGATCGGCAATGCCAAGGTCTTTGCCGTATACGGCAAGGGCGGCATCGGCAAGAGCACCACCTCGTCCAACCTGAGCGTGGCGTTTTCCAAGCTCGGCAAGCGGGTGCTGCAGATCGGCTGCGACCCCAAGCATGACTCCACCTTCACGCTCACCAAGCGCCTGATGCCCACCGTCATCGATGTGCTCGAGCAGGTCGACTTCCATCCTGAAGAGCTGCGCCTGGAGGACTTTGTCTTCGAGGGCTACAACGGCGTGATGTGCGTTGAGGCGGGTGGACCGCCCGCGGGCACGGGCTGCGGTGGCTATGTGGTGGGCCAGACCGTCAAGCTGCTCAAGGAGCATCATCTGCTTGAGGACACTGATGTCGTTATTTTTGATGTGCTGGGCGATGTGGTGTGCGGCGGATTTGCGGCACCGCTTCAGCATGCCGACCGCGCGCTGATCGTCACGGCCAACGACTTCGACTCGATCTTTGCCATGAATCGCATCGTGCAGGCGATCGGGGCCAAGGCCAAGAACTACAAAGTCCGGCTGGGCGGTGTGATCGCCAATCGCAGCCGCGATACCGACCAGATCGACCGCTTCAATGATCGGGTGGGCCTCAAGCGCATGGCGCACTTCCCCGATCTGGATGTGATCCGTCGCAGCCGGCTCAAGAAGTCAACGCTATTCGAAATGGAATCCTCGCCCGAGCTCGAGGCCGTGCAGCAGGAATACCTGCGTCTGGCCGCCGCCCTGTGGGCAGGCACCGATCCGCTCGCGCCCGAGGCGCTGAAAGATCGCGACATCTTTGATCTGCTGGGATTCGATTGATGAGTCACGCGCCCTATCAGAGTCGACGCAGCCAGATCGAACAGTACTTTGACCGTACTGCGGTCGAGGCCTGGGAACGGCTGACCTCCTCGGCGCCGGTCAGCGGCATCCGCGCCACCGTGCGCGCGGGTCGCGACCGCATGCGCGGCACCCTGCTGTCCTGGTTGCCCGACGATCTGCGCGGCCGCCGCGTGCTCGACGCCGGATGCGGCACCGGTGCAATGAGCTTCGAGCTGGCCCGTCGCGGTGCCGAAGTGCTGGCCATTGACCTCTCGCCACGGCTTGTGGACATTGCGCGCCAGCGCCTGCCTGATGATGTCAATGCACGTCTGATCGACTTTCGCTCGGGCGACATGCTCGATGAGGCCCTGGGCTACTTCGATCATGTGGTCGCCATGGACTCCCTGATCCACTACGAGCCGGCTGATGTGGTGCACGCTCTGGGTGCGCTCGCGCCGCGCACGGTCGACTCCATGGTGATCACCTTTGCGCCGCGTACGCCCTTGCTCAGCGTGATGCATGCGGCGGGCAAGCTCTTTCCAAGGGCCGATCGTGCACCCGCCATCGTGCCGGTGGCCGAGGCCACGCTCAGGCGCGCGGCTTCCGATTATCGCGGCCTCGCGGGCTGGGATGCCGGCCGCACGCTGCGCATTTCGAGCGGGTTCTATACCTCGCAGGCCATCGAATGGAGACATGCATGAGCGCAGCCTTGCGGCCCGCACGAATGCTTGCTGCCAGGGAGCGCGCTGCATGAAGGTGGCGCGTTTCAGTTCGATCCTGCGGCAGATGCCTTCGCGCTATCTGCCCTTTGCCGACGCGGCCAGCGCCGGGCTGCCGCTGGGCAGGCTGCTGCGTCTGTCGCTGTTTCAGGTCACTGTGGGTATGGCCCTGGCACTCACGGTGGGCACGCTCAATCGCGTGATGATCGTCGAGCTGGGCGTGGCCGCCTGGCTGGTGGCGCTGATGGTGGCTCTGCCTGTGCTGGTGGCGCCGGCGCGAGCCTTTACCGGGTTTCGTTCCGATACCCATCGCTCGGCCTTCGGCTGGAGACGTGTGCCTTACATCTGGACGGGCACGCTGGTGCAGTTCTTCGGGCTGGCCATCATGCCCTTTGCGCTGCTGGTGCTCTCGGGCCTGGGTACCGTGGCCGTGCCGTCTTTTGTTGGACAGGCCGCGGCGGCGCTGGCCTTTCTCATGACCGGCATTGGCCTGCAGACCGCACAGACCGCAGGTCTGGCCCTGGCGACCGACCTGGCCACTGAAGAGACCCGTCCCCGCGTGGTGGCCCTCATGTACGTGATGCTGCTGCTCGGCATGGTGGGCAGCGGGCTGGCGTTTGGCGTGCTGCTGGCCGATTTCACGCCCAAGATCCTGATCCAGGTGGTGCAGGGCGCTGCCATGGTGACCCTGATTCTCAACGGTATCGCGCTCTGGAAGCAGGAAGCGCGCGACCCCGCCCGTGCAGCAGCATTGCGGTCAAGTCCTAAGCCGGTCTTCATGGACAGCTGGAAACGCTTCATTTCCCAGGGTCGCGCCAGGCGCTTTTTGTGGGCCACGGGGCTGGGTACGGCAGCGTTCAACATGCAAGACGTCGTGCTCGAGCCCTATGGCGGCGAGATCCTGCATCTCGGTGTGGGCGAGACCAGTCTGCTCACCGCCCTGCTTGCCGGAGGCTCACTGATCGGCTTTGCTCTGGCTGGCCGCCAGCTCGCCCGCGGCAGCGATCCGCTTCGGCTGGCCGCTTACGGCGCCCTGTGCGGACTGCCTGCCTTTTCGGCCGTGATCTTCGCTGCGCCGCTCGGTACGGGTGCGCTCTTTCGTGCGGGTGCTTTGCTGATCGGCTTTGGCGGCGGCCTCTTTGCAGTGGGTACGCTGACAGCGGCCATGCGCATGGAAGAGCGCGGCATGGTCGGACTGGCCTTGGGTGCCTGGGGGGCGGTGCAGGCTACGGCCTCAGGCCTGTCCATTGCCGCAGGCGGATTTCTGCGCGACCTGATTGGCGGCCTGGCGCAGTCGGGCGCACTGGGACAGGCCCTGGCCTCGCCCGCCACCGGATACAGCGTGGTCTACCACGTTGAGATGTTGCTGTTGTTTGTCACGCTTGTTGCCATCGGCCCGCTTGTCGGCCGCGGATCGATGGTCCCTCCTTCCGAACGCAAGTTCGGACTGGCCGAATTGCCCGGCTAGCGGCCGATTTCAGACGGAGAATTGATCATGCCATTCGGAGCCATCACTGGTTATGTGGATCTCGCGCAGATCCTGCTGTATGCCTTCTGGCTGTTTTTTGCAGGCCTTATCTTCTATCTCGTGCGCGAGGGTCATCGCGAGGGCTATCCGATGGAATCGGACAGCCTGGACAAGGCCGTCGTCAAGGGATGGCCTATCCCTTCGCCCAAGACCTACAAGCTTGCGGGTGGCCATGAGGTGACCATTCCTGATCCCAACAAGCTCGAGCCGCCCGTGGTGGCCCGCTCGACTGGCGCCTCGCCTGGTTCGCCGATCGAACCCACGGGCGATCCCATGCTCGATGGTGTTGGCGCTGCTGCCTGGGCCAATCGCGCCGACGTGCCCGACATGACCCTTGAGGGCGAGCCCAAGATCATCCCCTTGCGCGCAGCGGAGGGTTTTGCCGTGGCCAAGCAGGATGCCGATCCGCGCGGCTTGCCGGTGATTGCCGGTGACGGCAAGGTGGCCGGCACGGTGCACGAGCTCTGGCTCGATACCTCCGAGATGATGTTCCGCTACGTCGAGATCGATACCGGCAGCCGAAAGGTACTGGCACCGATCCCCTTCGTGCGGATCCGACGCAATGCGGTCGAGGTCAACTCGATCTATGCGCATCACTTTGCCAACGTGCCCGCGCTTCGCAATCCGGATCAGGTCACCATGG
>JBEELY010000205.1:0-7616 GCA_041167925.1 Pseudomonadota bacterium
GCAGCCCCAGCTGGCTGCCTCCTGGCGTGCAATCGACAACGACACCTGGGAGTTCAAACTGCGGCCCAATGTGAAGTTTCATGATGGATCGAACTTCACGGCCGAGGATGTGGCCTTCACCATTTCGCGGGTGCCCAACGTACCGAACAGTCCGAACTCCTTTGCGCAGTTCACCCGCAACATCGGCCGGGTGGAGATCATCGACCCGCTCACGCTGCGTCTGCACACCAAGACTCCCTCGCCCACCCTGCCCCTCGATCTGGCCAATGTCTTCATCATTTCGGCACGGGCGGGAAAGACGGCGGTCACAGCCGATTACAACGCCGGCAAGGCGGCCATCGGCACCGGCCCCTACAAACTGGTGGAGTGGGTCAATGGCGAGCGTCTGGTGGTCGAACGCTTTGAAGGCTACTGGGGCCCCAAACCGCACTGGCAAAAAGTCACCGAGCGCGTCATTGCCAAGGACGCCTCCCGTGTGGCGGCACTGCTTTCAGGCCAGGTCGATGCGATCGACGCCGTGCCGACCGCCGATCTGGCCCGACTGCGCCAGGACGCACGCTTCGTGGTCAACGGCGGCCCCTCGGCACAGGTGCAATACATTGCGCTCGACTCCAACCGCGAGGTCTCGCCCTTTGTCACCGCCAAGGACGGAAGCCCGCTGACCCGCAATCCCCTGAAGGACGCCCGGGTGCGCAAAGCCCTGTCGCTGGCCATTCCAAGGCAGGCGATCGCCGAGCGGCTGATGGAAGGCGCCGCCCTGCCCGCGAGCCAGTTGCTGCCTGCCAACTTTCCGGGCGCAAGCGCCAACCTCAAACCCGACCCCCAGGACCTGGCCCGTGCCCAGGCCCTGCTCAAAGACGCAGGCTGGGGCGAAGGCTTCAAGATCACCCTGCATGCCACCGGCGACCGCTATCCCAACGATGCCGGCGTGGCCCAGGCCATCGGATCGGGCTGGACCCGCCTGGGTCTCACAGTAGCGGTGGACACCATGCCGGGGGCCGTGTTTTTTGGCCGCGCCAGCAAGCAGGAATTCTCGACCTTCACCGCGCAGTACGGCTCGGATGAAGTGGGCATCGGCATGCGGGCCCTGCTTGCCACCTTCGATGCCTCCAAGGGCTTCGGCACGGCCAATCGCACCCGCTATTCCAACCCGGCGATCGACCAGAAACTCGCAGAAGCCCTGGTCATCATGGACAACGCGGCGCGTCAGGCGGCGCTGGCCAAGGTCATGGAGGCCTATATGGAAGACCAGGGTCTGATTCCGGTGTTCTATCCGGTCTTCGACTATGCGGCCAAAAAAGGGCTGGCGATCACCCACCGCCCCCAGCGTCGGTTCAATGCCCTCATGATCAAGCCGGGAGCCTGAGATGGCCACACATGATCTCGTGATTCGCAATGCCACCCTGGTCGATGGCAGCGGCCAGGCCGCCTGCATTGCCGATGTTGCCGTCCAGGGCGAGCGCATCGTGGCGGTGCATCGCCGCGGCGCAGCACATCTCAAGGGTATTGAGACGGTGTCCGCTGCAGCGTCTTCATCGCAAGACCGTTCGGGAGAACCGGTCGGTCGCGGACATCGCGAAATCGATGCCCAGGGCCTGCTCCTCACGCCGGGGTTTGTGGATGTCCATACCCACTATGACGGACAGGCCACCTGGGATGCGCAACTCGCGCCATCGTCGGTGCATGGCGTCACCACGGCCGTGTTTGGCAACTGCGGCGTAGGCTTTGCGCCGCTGCGGCCGGGAGGGCAGGATTTCCTCATCAATCTGATGGAAGGCGTCGAGGACATCCCGGGTTCCGTGCTCGCCGAGGGCATTCCCTTCAACTGGGAGAGTTTCCCCGAATATCTCGATGCCCTGGAGGCACTGCCACATGCCATCGACATTGGTGCGCAGGTGCCCCATGCCGCGCTGCGTTGCTATGCCATGGGCGAGCGCGGTGGTGATCACGCCGAAATCCCCACCTCCGCCGAACGCGAGCTGATGGGCCGGCTGCTTGAAGAGGCCCTGCATGCAGGCGCTCTGGGTCTGACCACATCGCGCACCATCAAGCACAAGGCCCGCGATGGCCGCAACACGCCGAGCCTGAGCGCCACTGAAGATGAACTGGTCAGCCTGGCGCGCGCCATGAAACGCGCCGGCAAGGGCGTCATCGAGGTGAATTCCGACTTCGGTCCGGGCGAATACGAGATCATGGAGCAGGCCTGCCGCGAATCGGGCCGCCCCCTGTCCATCCTGCTGATTCAGGTCGACCGTGCGCCACGACTCTGGAAGGACACGCTCGACCAGATCCATGCCTCGCGGGCCCGCGGTCTGGCCGTCAATGCGCAGGTGGGCAGCCGAGGCATTGGCGTGCTGCTCGGACTGCAGGCCAGTCTCAATCCCTTCGGCTTTCATCCGGTGTGGCGTGAGCAGTTGGCGGGGCTCGACCATGCAGCACGCGTGCAGCGCCTGAAGGCCGATGCCGAACTGCGACGCAGGCTCACGCAGGAGGTCGCCGATAATGCGGGCACCCGCTATATCGCGGGCATGCTTGAGCGGGCCTTTGTCATGGATGCCGTGCCCAATTACGAGCCGGCCGCGGCCGATTCGATCGCCCAGCGTGCGCGCGAGTGCGGACGTTCGGTCTGGGATCTGGCCATGGAGGCCGTGCTTGCTGACGAAGGCAACGGCCTGCTGATGCACCCCTTCGAGAACTACACCCATGGCGACCTTGAAGTGGTGCGCGCCATGCTTGAAGACGAAGCCACCGTGATGGGCGTGGGCGACGGCGGCGCGCATGTGGGCACCATCTGTGATGCCAGTGGCCCGACCTTCCTGATGACCCACTGGGCACGCGACCGTCGCCGTGGTCCGCGTATCGCGCTCGAAACCCTGATCCGCAAGCAGACCCACGATTCGGCGCAGTCCTATGGCCTGAATGATCGCGGCCTGATCGCACCCGGTCTGCGCGCCGATCTCAACCTGATCGACCTGGAGGGCCTGCGCCTGCCGCGGCCGGTCATGGTGCAAGACCTGCCCGCAGGCGGCAGGCGCTTTTTGCAAGGGGTGCAGGGCTACCGGCATACCTTCGTGGCCGGCGTTGAAACCCGCTGCAATGACGCCCCCACCGGGGCGGTGCCTGGCCGCCTGGTGCGTGGTTCAGGCTCGGCTACGGCTCAAGGCACACCGGCGAAGGCCAGCACGGCTTCCACGTAATCGGCAAAGTCCGACAGCCCGTGATCGCTGCCCTGGATCACGCGGCAGTCGGCGCTCTCACAAAAGGCGACCATCTCCCGCCAGTCGAGCAGTTCGTCGCCGGTGGCAGCAATGAGCAGGGTGCGCTCCGGTGCGGCCAGCCGGTCGGGTTGAAGCTCACGCAGTTCCTGCACATGCGCGGCAGTCCACTCAAAGCCTCGGCTCGGGTCATGAAAGAAGGGCTGCCAGCCGATATAGCCGGCCAGACCCTCCGCCGGGCGCAGGGCCGGGTTGAGCAATACCAGCCGACAGCCATGGCGGGCAGCCAAAACGGTGGCATAACAACCACCGAGCGAACTGCCGATCAGGGTGTCCCCGGGGCCCAGAGCATGGGCGGCCTCGACCGCCGCAAGCGCAGCACGCGGTGAAATGGGCAGGGCCGGCGCAAGGAAACGCTCCTGCAGACCACGCCGGGCGAGGGCCTCGCCTAACAGACGCGCCTTGAATGAATCGGGCGAAGACCGAAAGCCATGCAGATAGATGATCCTGCCTGGGCGAGTCATCCTCCCCTGTGGCTGTTCAGCCCCTGAGGTCGGCGATTGAATGGCCATCCAGGCGTGGGGATCAGTCAGCGGATGCGGTACCGCGGCGCCTGGCCAGGGCCTCGAGCAGACGTTCGTGCACGCTGCCAAAGCCACCATTGCTCATCACCAGCACCCGGTCGCCGGGCTGACAAGCCTGCACCACGGCCTGCACCAGATCATCGTGGCTGGCATGGACCTGTGCACGCGCCCCCAGCGGGGCCAGGGCCTCAGCCGCATCCCAGCTCAGACCTCCGGAATAACAGAAGCTCAGATCGGCATCGGCGAGGGACTCGGCCAGCCGCGCCTTCATGGCGCCCAGCTTCATGGTGTTGGAGCGTGGCTCGAACACCGCCAGGATGCGCGAGCCTTCACTCAGGCGGGCACGCAAGCCGGCGATCGTGGTGGCCATGGCGGTCGGATGATGGGCGAAGTCGTCGATCACGACCACACCGCCCTGCTCTCCTCGGATCTGCATGCGCCGGCGTACCCCGCCAAAACGCGCCAGGGCCTCGATCGCCCGAGCAGGCTCGATGCCAGCATGAACGGCCGCCGCCACCGCAGCGAGCGCATTGCTGCGGTTGTGCGCACCCGTCAGGGGAAGTCGGCAGGTGCCCAGGGATCGGTCTGCCCACATGAGCTCGAACTCGCTGCAGCCCAGGGGCGCCTCAGCCGATGCGGCCAGCTCTCGCACCGACGCAGCATGCCAGCCCTCAGGATGGTCAAAGCGCTGCAGCTCGCTCCACACGCCGCGCATAAGGACCCGCTCCAGAGCAGGCTCGGCACCATTGCTGATGATGCGCCCCGAGCGCGGTACGGTACGGACCAGATGATGAAACTGGGTTTCGATGGCGCCAAGATCGGGAAAGATGTCGGCATGATCGAACTCGAGGTTGTTCAGAATGGCCGTGGTCGGGCGGTAATGAACAAACTTGGAACGCTTGTCGAAGAAGGCCGTGTCGTACTCATCGGCCTCGATCACGAAGGGCGTTGCAGCGTCAGAGAGACGGGCCGAGAACGGAAAATCGACGGGAACGCCGCCAATCAGAAAGCCGGGGCGCTGACCACAGGCCTCCAGAATCCAGGCCAGCAAGGCGGTTGTGGTCGTCTTGCCATGGGTGCCGGCCACCGCCATCACGGGTCGGCCTGAGAGCACATGATCCGCCAGCCACTGCGGCCCGGACTGGTAGGGCAGCCGGGCATCGAGCAGAGCTTCCATGAGCGGGTTGCCGCGAGACACCACATTGCCAATCACCCAGACATCAGGGCGCAGGGTGAGTTGGTCGGCATCAAAGCCCTCGATCAGATCAATGCCAAGCGCGCGCAACTGGTCGCTCATGGGCGGGTAGACGCCCGCATCGCATCCGGTGACCCGATGTCCAGCCTCACGCGCAAGCGCAGCCAGCCCCCCCATGAAGGTGCCGCAAATCCCCAGGATGTGAAGGTGCATGCAGGCCATTCTACCGGGGCAAGCCGGCTGCCGTAGACTAGCCAGACCGACTTCATCGCCTCCGCCCTGCGCTCCTGATGGCACAGCCCCCAAGCCCCTTCTTTCATGGGTCGACTGCCGACGAGGGCCCGGCCGAATCTCGCCCAGCCGGCATCCTGCGTCCCGCAGGGTCTTGCGACCCTGCGCGGCTCTCGCGTCAGCCCGTGCTGCGCCAGGAAATTGCTGCCGCGGCGGCCCGCTGCGTGGCAGAGTCCGGGCTGGACTACGGCCAGGCCAAGCAGGAGGCGGCGGCTGAAGTGCTCGACGGCGCGCCCATGCCTCGCGGCATGATGCCCGACAATGATGAGATCGATGCCGCTCTGGCCAGCCATCTCGATCTTTTCGACCCTGAACACCCACATCGGGTCGCCCGCATGCGACGGGTGGCCCTTGATCTCATGGAGCGCCTTCGCAGCTTTGACATCTGGCTGACGGGTTCGGTTTGGAAAGGGGTCGTCGCTGAGCACGTCCCCATCCATCTGCAGGTCTTCCATGACGATCCCAAGGAAGTGCTGCTGCATCTGCTGGAGATCGGGATCGATTTCGACGCTGCCGAACTTCCCGCACTGGACCCGAGGCAGGGCGGCATCGTTGAGGCGGTTCAGTTCGAGTACCGCCATGAGCCCGTCCAGATCGCCCTGCTTCCGGGCGATGGCCGCCGCAGGGGGGCACGGGCGGCCTACCAGGTTCAGGAGCGGGGCGACGCTGCCGCAGTGCGGGCCCTGATGTCCGCATGAGGGCTGAGTGCCCGAAAGGCACTCATTGCATCCAAGGCCGCAGAAGCTCTTAAGCCGCGAAAATTAATCAGCTGAGTTTGAGTCACGAAGGAATCCATGACCATGGAATCAACACCCGAAGTTCGCTCTGCCGCGCCGACGCGCAGAAGGCTGATCGCCAGCGTCCTGGGCGCCGCCGCACTGGCCGGCGGTGCTGCGGGCTGGTTTTTTATGACGCCTCGCGCGTCCGACAAGGCAGGGGCAGGTGCGGCAAAGACCGGGCCTGCAGCCCAGGGCACTCCCACAGGCGAATCGGCCCCGCCCTGGATGGACGCCCCCTGGCAGGATGCACAGGGGCAGGCCATCGATCTGAGCGGCTGGCGCAATCGGGTGGTTCTGCTTAACTTCTGGGCGACCTGGTGTCCGCCCTGCGTCGAAGAAATGCCTGAGCTGTCTGAACTGCACAGCCGCCATGTCGACAAAGGCTTTGGTGTTTTCGGCATCGGAATCGATTCGGCATCCAAGATCGCCGAATTCCAGACAAAAACACCGGTCAGTTACCCGCTTGCGGTCGGTGGACTGGGCGCGACCGAACTGGCACGCGCCTTCGGCAACCAGGGCGGCATGCTGCCTTTTTCGGTACTGATCGACCGCCAGGGACGCATCACGCAACGTCTGCATGGCAGGATCAAACTGCCTGTCATGGACCAGGCGGTCCGCGAACTGCTGGGCTAAAACAAGCGCCCTTCTGTCTTTTGGGCGACCCCTTGCTGGACAGAATGATGAAGCTCACGCAGAATTCGCGTCATCTTCGTCGAATTAGCATCGATTGTGTCTACACCTTTGGTCTGGGTCATTCATGGCCCCAACCTCAACCTGCTCGGCAGCCGCGAGCCTGAGACCTACGGCAGTCTCACGCTGGCCGACATCAACGCGCAGCTCGCCGCCGACGCTGCAGGCTTCGGACTCCATATCGAGACCTTCCAGAGCAATCACGAAGGTGCTCTGGTCGACCACATCCAACAGGCCAAATCACGGCAAGTCGCCTTCATCATCATCAATCCGGCGGCTTACACACACACCAGCGTCGCGATCCGCGATGCTCTGGCCGCGGTTGACCTGCCTTTCATCGAGGTGCATCTGTCCAATGTGCACCGCCGCGAGGCCTTCCGGCATCGCTCCTTTCTCTCGGACCTGGCCACCGGCGTCATCGCCGGTCTGGGCGCCGAGGGCTATCGCCTTGCGCTGCGTTATGCGGCACAGGCGCTTTCGCACGGAAACTGAATGCACATGGATCTGCGCAAACTCAAGACCCTGATTGATCTGGTTGCCGAATCGGGCATCTCCGAACTCGAAATCACCGAAGGCGAGGGCAAGGTCCGCATCGTCAAGAACACGCCGGTGGCGCCGACCTATGTCACGCAGGCACCGGCCATGATGGTTCCGGCAGCGGCACAGGCGGCGCCCGCTGCAGCGCCCGCGCCGGCGGCGACCGCCGCGCCGGGGTCAGCGGCAGCCGCGATGGCCTCGGCCACAGACACGGTGCTCGCGGCCAGCAGCGGTCATGTGGTCAAGTCACCGATGGTGGGTACCTTTTACCGGTCGGCCAACCCTAACTCACCGGCCTTTGTCGAGGTGGGCAGTACGGTAGCCG
>JBEELY010000208.1:0-7609 GCA_041167925.1 Pseudomonadota bacterium
CCCAGGGGCGAGCGCTGGCCGCTGTAGTAGCCCAGCCCGGGCGTGTACAAGACCATGGCCATCCAATGATCGAAGGCCAGCCAGCCACCGGCAGCAGCAATCGCCTGCGCGACCTGTTCAGCCAGGGCGTCGCTGCGCACCTGATCGGCGGGATCAGGCAGCGGCAGCACCGCTGCGGTCGTGTGAATGGGCGGGGGCAAAGCCATGGCCGACATTGTGGCAGGTACACTCGCGCACCATGTCGAGCGTTTCTCAAGACTCCTCCAGCCCCACCGCATCCGCCCCACCTCAGGACGGTTCCGCGGCATCCTCTGGCTCTGCGCCGGCGCCTGCATTGGCGCGCGTGGCGCTAGTCACCGGCGCTGGCAAGCGGCTCGGCCGCGGCGTCGCCCTGGCACTGGCGCAACGTGGCTGGGACATCGGCGTGCACTACGCCACCTCCGAACAGGAAGCCCGCAGCACGGTCGCCGAGATTCAGGCCTTGGGTCGCCGCGCCATCGCCTTACAAGCCGATCTGGCCCAGGAGGCCGAAGTCCTTGCCCTGCTGCCCGCACTCACCCAGGCGCTTGGCCCGGTGCGAGCCCTGGTCAACAACGCCTCGCGCTTTGTCTATGATGAAGCCGCTGACTTCAGTCAGGCCTCATTCATGGCGCACATGCTGCCCAACCTGGCCGCGCCCGTGTTGCTCGCGCGTGAACTTCACCGACTGCTGCAAAGCGCCCCCGAGCCCGCCCGCCTGCAAGGTGTGGTGGTCAACCTGCTCGACCAGAAGCTCTACGGCTACAACCCGGATTTCCTGTCTTACAGCCTGACCAAGGCCGGGCTGGCCGCCGCCAACACCATGCTGGCCCAGGCCCTGGCCCCGCAGGTGCGGGTGGTGGGCGTGGCCCCTGGGCTCACCCTGCCCAGTTATCTGCAGGAGGGAGACGCATTCGCACGGGCCCATGCCCAGCACTCGCCGCTCGGCCGCTGCAGTGACCCGGAAGATGTGATCGCCGCCATCTGCTTTGCCATCGAGAACCGCTCCATGACAGGCTCGGTGATGGTGGTCGATGGCGGGCAGCACATCCGCCCCCTGCCACGGGATGTCAGCCTCATGCCGCTGGCCGACTCAGCCCTGCCCGATCCGACATGAGCGCCGCCCTGCCCGCCTTGCCCGCCTTGCCCGCATTTCAGACCGTGTTCCTCCAGGGTCTGCGTCTGGACGCCCGCATCGGCGTGTTTGATCACGAAAAGGGCCACACGCAGCCCCTGGAGGTGGATCTCGAGGTGCGTGTGAATGGCGAGCGCTTTGCGCCACGCCATGACCGCCTGGACGAGGTTTTCGACTATCAGGCCCTGCGTGCTGCTGTACTGGAGGTGGCGGCGTCGGGCCATATCCAGCTGCTTGAAACCTTCGCCGACCGCACGCTCGTGCGCATTCTTGCGCTTCCCGACGTGCAGGGCGCGCGCATGCGCATTTCCAAATTCACAGCCTTTGAAGACTGCAAGGCGGTGGGGTTGGTGCTTGAGCGGGGAATGGCCTGATGGACCTGCGTTCCGCCCAGAAGCTGGCCTTTGAGCGTAACAAGCTGCACAAGCGCCTGTGTCGTCAGGTGGGCGAGGCCATTGCCGACTTCAACATGATTGGCGCAGGCGACAGGGTGATGGTGTGCCTGTCAGGCGGCAAGGACAGCTATGGCCTGCTGGACATTCTGCTCACGCTGCGCGCGCGGGCACCGGTGCCGTTCGACATCGTTGCGGTCAATCTCGACCAGAAGCAGCCCGGCTTTCCGGAGCATGTGCTGCCCGAATATCTGCGCGCCCTCGATGTGCCTTTTCATATCGAAAACCAGGACACCTACAGCATCGTCAAGCGGGTGATTCCCGAGGGACGCACCATGTGCTCGCTGTGCTCGCGCCTGCGGCGGGGCATCCTGTACCGGGTCGCCGATGAGCTTGGCGCGACCCGCATCGCCCTGGGCCATCATCGCGACGACATTCTCGAGACCTTCTTTCTCAACCTCTTTCATGGCGGCAAGCTCAAATCGATGCCGCCCAAGCTTGTCTCGGATGACGGCAGGCACATGGTGATCCGACCCCTGGCCTATGTGCGCGAGGCCGACCTCGAGGCCTACGCCGAATGGAAGGCCTTTCCGATCATTCCGTGCACCCTGTGCGGCTCGCAGGAGAACCTCAAACGCAAGGAGGCCAAGGCCATGCTGCGCGAATGGGAGCGCCGTCATCCGGGGCGGGTCGACAACATCTTCGCCTCGCTGTCTCGCGTGGTGCCATCGCATCTGATGGACCGAGGTCTGTTTGATTTTCAGGGCCTGCAGGCCACCGGCGAGCCCATGGCCGAGGGCGACATCGCCTTCGATGTCGATCCGGTGATGGACCAACCGCCGCCCGTACGGGCCCCCGAGGCTCTGCGCGGCATCGAGATCCAGGTCGCAAACCCGCTTGTGACCAGCGACCGCGCCGGATCCTGAGATGCGCCTGCTGCGCCTGATCCGCATCCTGCATGTCTCCTGGCGCTTCGGGCTGGACGACATCGCGCTGGAAGGCGCCCAGGCCACCCTGGGCTCGCGCTGGCTGCTCAGCCTGGGCCGGGTGCTGCGCCTGGGCCGCCGGCTCGACCAGCCCCGGGGCGCACGACTGCGTCAGGCACTCGAGGCCCTGGGCCCCATCTTCGTCAAGTTTGGCCAGGTGCTGTCCACCCGGCGAGACCTGCTGCCCACCGACGTGGCCGACGAGCTTGCCCGGCTTCAGGACGATGTCCCTCCTTTCGATTCGGCTCTGGCGGTGGCCGAGATCGAGCGCGGCCTGGGCCGCAAGCTCGATCAGGTCTTTGCGCATTTCGAACACACGCCAGTGGCCTCGGCCTCGATTGCCCAGGTGCACTTTGCCGTGCTGCATGACGGCACCGAGGTCGCGGTCAAGGTGCTGCGCCCTGGCATGGCCTCGGTCATCGACAAGGACCTGGGTCTGCTGCGCACCGCGGGTCAGCTCGCCGTACGCCTGTCTGCAGATGCCCGACGCCTGCGCCCCCTGGAAGTGATTGAGGAGTTCAATCATTACCTGCATGACGAGCTTGATCTGATCCGCGAAGCGGCCAATGCCAACCAGTTGCGGCGCAATTTCAGCGAGTCGCGCCTGCTCAAGATTCCGGAGATGTACTGGGACTTTTGCGCCACCAATGTCATCGTGATGGAGCGGGTGCGCGGCATTCCGATCGGTCGCATGGATCGTATGCGCGAGGCGGGCATAGACCTGGGCCGGCTCTCACGCGAAGGCGTGGAGATCTTTTTCACCCAGGTTTTCAGGCACGGCTTCTTTCATGCCGACATGCATCCGGGCAACATTCTGGTAGGTGATTCCGGCGAAGATTTCAACCGCTATATCGCGCTTGATTTCGGCATCGTGGGCACCTTGTCCGATTTCGACAAGAACTACCTCGCGCAAAATTTCCTGGCCTTCTTCAGGCGTGACTACCGCCGGGTGGCCGAGCTTCATGTGGAGTCAGGCTGGGTGCCGGCCAGTACACGGGTGGAGTCTCTTGAAGGCGCCATTCGTGCAGTATGCGAGCCTTTCTTTGATCGACCGCTCAAGGAGATCTCGCTGGGGCTGGTGCTGATGCGCCTGTTTCAGGCCTCACGCCGATTCAATGTCGAGATCCAGCCGCAACTCGTGCTGCTGCAGAAAACCCTGCTCAATATCGAAGGCCTGGGCCGGCAACTGGATCCCGACCTCGATCTTTGGGTCACTGCCAAACCCATTCTTGAGCGCTGGATGAACGAGCAGGTCGGCTGGCGGGGCTTTGTCGACCGCCTGGGCCAGGAGGCCGGGCAGTGGGCGCAGCTGCTGCCTTCAGTGCCGCGACTGGCTCACAAGGCCCTGCAGCGTGCCGCCGAGCCCCCCGGCACGCCGGAATGGATGCCCCTGATGCAGCAATTGCTCAAGGAACAGCGTCGCACGCGGCGCGTACTGTGGGCGGGCGCAGCTCTCGCCGCTCTGGCCCTGGTGCTTCACTACACCCTGGGCTGATTGCTTCGGAGTCCAGTCGGGACGCCGTGCACCTCAGAGGCCGGACCTGTTGAGCGGGGGGCGGCCCGAACCTCAGGCGGGCCGCTGGCTTGCCAGCTTCTCAAGGGTGCTGATCCAGTCGTCCAGACGCTCTAGCAGGTGCTGCTTCTGGCGGGGCGTGATGCCACCCAGGAGTTCGATCAGCAATGCATCACCAGCTGCCATCGAGTTCACCGTGCCCTCGCGCTCGGCCCCTTCGCGCCATTGCAGGTAGCGGTTCAGATGCTCCCGCATCAGGCGCGAGGCCACGGGCAAGGCAGGCCGCTCGGTACGTAGGCGCTCAAGCAGAGCGAGCAGTTCCTGCTGACGGGCCAGCCGTTGCTCATACCACTGTTGTTCCACCGGGGGCCAGCGGCTGCTTCGCTCGCGGATCAGCTGGCGCTGTGCGGCATTCAGGTCTCCCAGGAAGAACTCGGCACGTTCGATGTAACGCTTGGCCCGAGCCTCGGCTCGCTCGGTGGCACTTCCTTGCAGGCGCTCGCGGCGAAGCTTGTCATTGTCCTTGTCGAATTCGCGACGCATGCGGGCCAGTTGCGAACCCTCGAGCCGTAACGCAACTTCTGCAATCTTCGGTGCGGCCTGATCGAGCAGCGGCTCAAGATCCTCCGCCAGGGCTTCGCGGGTCTCTTTCAACATACCGGCGTTGTAGCGGCCCGCCTCTACCTGAGACCGCACTTGACGGACCGACGCCAGGAGCGGCTTGAGCTGCGTCGACTGATGCCACTGGTGGAGGGCGTCGAGGTGACGACGTGCCAGCGCTTTAGGCTCGCCCTCCAGGTCCAGGTAAGACTGCACCCGCCACATCATCCATGTGGGTAGGGTTTCGTAGCCCCATCGACCAAATGTGGCGCAGCCTGACAACAGGCCGAGCAGGAGTGCCAAGGACAGCACAGCTTTGAGGATAGAGGGCATGTAAACTTTTGGCATGAATGTCGTGATCCTCGCCGCCGGCATGGGCAAGCGCATGCGCTCCGACCTGCCCAAGGTCCTGCATCCCATTGCAGGTCGGCCCATGCTGGCCTGCGTGCTGGATCTGGCCATGAGTCTAGCCCCCTCCCGTGTCGTGCTGGTGCATGGCCATGGGGCCGACACGGTCCGCGCGGCCTTCCCTGACCCCGCCATTGGATGGGCTCTGCAATCCCCCCAGCTGGGCACAGGTCATGCCGTGATGCAGGCCCTGCCTCTGCTCGACGATACCGTGCCCACCCTGGTGCTCTATGGCGATGTGCCGCTGACTCGAGGCAGCACGCTTGAGCGTCTGCAACAGGCCGCAGGCAACGGCGCTCTGGGCCTGCTCACGGTAGAGCTTCCCGACCCGACCGGGTATGGCCGCATCGTGCGCAACGCCGCCGGCCAGGTACAGGCCATTGTCGAGCACAAAGACGCCACTGCGGATCAGCGGCAGATCCGCGAATGCAATACCGGCATTCTGCTCGCGCCCACGCCCGCCCTGCGGCGCTGGCTGGCCGCGCTGTCCAATGACAACGCCCAGGGCGAGTACTACCTCACCGACATCGTGGCCATGGCGGTGGCCGAGGGCTTGCCTGTGGCCACCGCCCAGCCTGATGCGGTCTGGGAAACGCTCGGCGTCAACAGCAAATCCCAGCTTGCGGAGCTGGAGCGCATTCATCAGCGCAACCAGGCCGAGGCCCTGATGGACGCGGGCGTGGGTCTGGCCGACCCCGCGCGCATCGACGTGCGCGGCCGTCTGATGGCCGGGCGCGACTGTTTCATCGACATCAACTGCGTCTTTGAAGGGCAGGTGGTTCTGGGTGATCGGGTGCGCATCGGTGCGCACTGCGTGCTCAAGAACGTGCAGATCGCAAGCGACACGGAAGTCCTGCCCATGAGCCACCTCGAGGGCGCCCAGGTGGGCGAGGCCTCGCGGATCGGTCCCTTTGCCCGGCTGCGCCCAGGCACGGTGCTGGGCGAGCACAACCATGTCGGCAATTTCGTCGAAATGAAAAACACCCAGATGGCCGCGCACTCCAAGGCCAACCATCTGGCCTATGTGGGCGACGCCACGGTGGGTGAGCGCGTCAACATCGGCGCGGGCACCATCACTTGCAACTATGACGGTGTCAACAAGCACCGTACCGTCATTGAAGACGATGCCTTCATTGGCAGCGATACCCAGCTGGTGGCTCCCGTCACCGTGGGCCGTGGTGCCACCCTTGGCGCAGGCACCACACTCACTCGCGATGCCCCGCCCGACCAACTCACGGTCTCGCGTGCAAAGCAGGTGAGCATTGCCAGCTGGAAGCGCCCGCAAAAAAAATCATCCTCCTGATCCCCCAAGGATCACCTCCTTTCACGGAAAGCCCCCATGTGCGGCATCGTCGGCGCAGCAGCGCAGCGCAACATCACTCCCGTTCTCATTGAAGGCCTGCGCAAGCTTGAGTACCGGGGCTACGACTCCGCCGGCATCGCCCTGCATCAGGGCCATGCCCTGACCCGGGTACGGTCCGTGGGCCGGGTGGCCGAACTGCAAACCAAGGCCGATGCCGAAAGCGCATCGGCGCCCACCGGCATTGCGCACACGCGCTGGGCCACCCACGGGGGTGTCACTGAAGACAACGCCCATCCACATCTGTCGGATCGTGATGGCCTGCAGGTCTGCGTAGTGCACAACGGCATTATTGAAAATCATGAAGCCTTGCGCGCCGAGTTGCGCGGACAGGGCTATGCCTTTGTCTCCCAGACCGATACCGAAGTCATTGCCCATCTGCTGCATGCAGTCGTGCGCAGCGGCAAGGCCCTGTTCGAGGCAGTACAGGCCGTGGTCGCCCGCCTGGAGGGCGCCTATGCCATCGCTGCGCTCAGCTCGGCGCAGCCCGGTGTGGTGGTGGGTTCGCGCAAGGGCTCACCCCTGCTGCTCGGGGTGGGGGGTCATGGCGGCATGCCGCAGGGCCACTATCTTGCATCGGACACTTCTGCCCTGCTGCAGGTCACCCGCCATGTGGCCTACCTGGAAGAAGGCGACGTCGTGCAGATCAGCCTGGAGGGCTTTCGCATTGCCGATGCCGCAGGCCAGCCCGCCGAGCGCCCGATCGTGGAGAGCCAGCTCTCGGCCGATGCGATCGAGCTCGGGCCGCATGCGCATTACATGCAAAAGGAAATCTTCGAGCAGCCCGGGGCGATTGCCAACACGCTTGAGATGGTCGCCAATGCCTCCTCGCTCTCCGCGGGCCTGTTCGGGGCCGAAGCAGCCGAGGTGTTCGGACGCACCAAACAGCTGCTCATCCTGGCCTGTGGCACGAGCTATCACTCGGGCCTGGTGGCCAAGTACTGGATCGAGTCGATTGCCCGCATTCCGGTGGCCGTGGAAATCGCTAGCGAATACCGCTACCGCGACCCGGTGGCGCTGGCCGATACCCTGGTGATCACGATCTCGCAGTCAGGCGAAACCGCCGACACCCTGGCCGCGCTTCAGCATGCCAAGTCGCTGGGCATGAGCGATACCTTGTCGATCTGCAATGTTCCGGAGTCAGCGCTGATTCGGGCCTCGCGCCTGCGCTTTCTCACGCGGGCCGGCCCCCAGATT
>JBEELY010000353.1:0-2507 GCA_041167925.1 Pseudomonadota bacterium
GGCTGGCCGACCGATGACGAGACGGTCGGCAACCACCACATGGGCGGCACGCGCATGGCCGATGATCCGCGCGAGGGCGTGGTCGACCGTCATGGCCGGGTGCATGGACTGGCCAACCTGCATGTCGCGGGTTCGTCGGTCTTTCCGGGTGGGGGCGCGGCCAATCCGACCCTAACCATCGTGAAGCTGGCACTGCGGCTGGCTGACCATCTGAACCGGCAGAGACCATGACCGAAAGTCGCTCCTGGCGGCGTTCCTGGCGCCTCGTCCTGTTGATGGTGATCCTGTTCGCCAGTGGCGCTCTGGCTGCCACGCTGGCAATCCGGACACGCACTGCAGTGCCAGGCTGGAGCGATCGAACCGCACCGCGCGAGCCGCAACACATTCCCTTGTCCGTGATCAAGTCGCGCTTCAGGAATGCTCAGACCGGCTTGCAGCGCGAGGATTATCTGATGCTGGCCCGCCACCTGCTTGAAGGCTGGAGTCTGTATCGCACCCCGGACGGCGCGCGTGCGCATTACCCGGGTCTGCCCAGTGTTGCGGGCCGACCTGCAGACGGCCTCGAAGGGTTCGCCCGCATCCTGCCGCTTGCCGCGGTGATGCTCGCGCGGGGTGAGGACCCAGAACTGCAGCCTGGCCTGCGGCTGTCGCAGGCCCTGCGCGAAGGACTGATCCGCGGTACACGGGCCCAAGACTCGGCTGCCTGGGGTGAAATCAGACCCCACAGCCCGCAGTATGTTGAAGCCGCCGACATTGCGCTGGGCTTGTGGATTGCCCGTGAGGCCCTCTGGGAGTCACTGTCCCTGGAGCACCGAGCCCAGGTTATTCAGTGGTTTTCAGGGGCGATGAAGCATGCGCCCTACGACGGCAACTGGGCGCTGTTTCCCCTGCTCGTGCATCGCAGCCTGCAGGCTCTGGGTGTGGATGTCAGCCGGTTTGATGCCCGCATGCAGACCCACTGGGAGCGGCTGCTGCATCTGTACCAGGGGCGCGGCTGGTTCCACGACCCGCCTCATGGTTTTGATTACTACAACGCCTGGGGCATCCACAACAGCCTGTACTGGCTGCGTCGGATCGAGCCGGATTTTGGCGGCGACTTTGTCCCTCAGGCCCAGGGCGACTTCGCAGGGTTTCTGCGCCATCTGATCGGGCCCAGAGGCCACCCGCCCATCGGTCGCAGCACCTGCTATCGCATGGCGCTACCCGCTCCCCTGCTGGGCTCGCTGCATGTGGCGCCTGGCGCCATTTCGGCAGGTCAGGCCCTGCGAGCGCTGGACCTCACCTGGGGCTGGTTCGTCGAGCACGGTGCGCTGTCCGCGGGCGCGATCACTGCAGGACTATGCGGGGCCGATGCCGCGCTGCAGCCGCACTACAGCGGGCCTGCCAGCTGCCTGTGGTCGACCCGCTCGCTGGTGATCGCTCTGGATCTGGACCACCGCACCGGTCTGCTCGATGGGGTGCGTGAACCTTTGCCGGTCGAAACGCAGCCATTTCTTCTACGCCACCCGGTCACAGGATGGGTGGTCCGCGGCGAACCTGCCTCAGGACGGATCGCGCTCTATCCCCATGACCTTGGGCCTGACGAGGGCCCGCCAGAAACCGAGCCCGCCCTTCGTGAGCCGACCCCGCTGACCCGCCTTCAGGAATGGCTGCTGCAACGCCCGAAGCGCCCCGACAATCTGCCAGCGCTCTATCGTCGAACACGCTACAGCACCGACGATGACATCGCACGGCGCTGTGAACCAAGGCCCTGACGAGCACGCCTTGCCAGGCAGCGAACTTCATCGGTCAACGTCAACCGTCGGTCGGACTGACCCCCTTGAAAGCTTGACAATACGGTCGAGCTTGGCTGCCAGCCATCGCCGGATTTCGTCCGACCATCCCTACGACCCCTTCGCTGACGCGACCCCTTGGCTAGCGTGCGCTTCAGGGCTGTCTGAGCACAGTCCTGAAGCCCCGCGGCGGGCAAGCACTCCCGGCGTTCCTGATTCAGGACTGCCGAGGTGCTCCGCCCGCGGTTCTCGACAGGCGCTTGCGCATCATTTCGATCCGCCTCGCGCCGCACGCCTGGATGGACGTCAGCCATGCATCACCACCCGCCTCAAACCCACTCCACCGGCCCCGCCGGTTGGCCCCGGACCATGATTGCCACCGCCCTGCTCGCCGCACTTGCCGGATGCGGCGGCGCAGACACCACCAATGCCACCCTGCAATCGGTGGCCAATGCACTGAACAGCGCCGCAGCGGCACTGACCGCAGGAGTCAGCACCGACACGACCTCGGGGACGACCTCGGGGACGACCTCGGGGACGACTTCGGGAACGACTTCGGGAACGACTTCGGGAACGACCTCGGGAACGACTTCGGGAACCACCTCCGGAACAACCTCGGGCACCACCTCAGGGACGACTTCGGGAACCACCACTCCGGTCGCGGCCAGCCCGACACTCAACACGATCGAGACCATCATCGGCGACATGACTCTGGCCCATGAAGGCACGCCGATC
>JBEELY010000011.1:0-3576 GCA_041167925.1 Pseudomonadota bacterium
GTGAACTTTCCGGCGCGCGGCATCGGCGCGCGGTCGATTGAGCAGTTGCAAGATGCCGCCCGGTCGGCACAGGCCTCGCTCTTTGATGCCACCGCCATGCTCACGGGCGCAGCGGGCGCCAAGCTGCAGGCCTTCGCGCAACTCATTGCGCGCTTGCGCCAGGAAACCGCCACGCTACCGCTGCCTGAAGTGGTGGAACATGTGATCGAGCGCAGCGGCCTCATCCTGCACTATCAGTCTGAGCGGGAAGGTCAGGAGCGCATCGAAAACCTGCGCGAGGTGGTCAACGCCGCGGCCGCCTTTCTGGCCGAGCAGGGGGTCGATGCCCAGTTTCCCGCCAATGTGGGTCTGGCCGATGAGGTGCCGACCATCACACCGCTGGCCGCCTTTTTGTCCCATGCCTCGCTCGAGGCCGGTGACAATCAGGCGCAGGAGGGCATGGATGCCCTGCAGCTCATGACGGTGCACTCGGCCAAAGGGCTCGAGTTTGACGGGGTCTTCATCACCGGTCTGGAAGAGGGCCTGTTTCCGCATGAGAACTCCATCCAGGAGGTGGAAGGACTCGAGGAGGAGCGCCGCCTGATGTACGTGGCGATCACGCGGGCGCGAAAGCGGCTCTATCTGTCTTTGTCACAGACCCGCATGCTCCATGGTCAGACCCGGTACAACCTGCGTTCACGCTTTCTTGAGGAGCTGCCCGAAGAGCATCTCAAGTGGCTCACGCCCAGGGCTGGCCTGGCGCGATCCGACTGGGGCGGTGGAGGGCAGGGCGGCTGGACCGGTGGAGGGCAGGGCGGCTGGCGGGGTTCGGGTTCAGGATGGGGCTCAGAGCCCGCCCGATCGCGATCGCTGGGCGCAGCGTCGTCCCGGGCGCTCGAGGCGCCCTCCTATGTGTCCGCCGATGACCAGCGCGCCGCAGCCCGATTCGATCGCGGCCTGTCCTGGCGCATCGGGCAGACCGTAGCCCATGCGCGATTCGGTGAAGGCGTGATCCTCGCGATCGAAGGCTCAGGCAACGATGCCCGGGTGCAGGTCAACTTCGGGCGTCAGGGCATCAAGTGGCTGGCCCTGTCGGTGGCAAAACTCGAGGCGGTCCGCTGATCGCCGGCCAAACCCAAAGCGGTACGCCGATCGCTTGACTGATCAGTCGATGGTTTGGTGCTCATCCGGTGCGTCAGGTGCGTTTGATGGCGCAGCGATGGCATCCCTGTAAGTTGGCCAGAACGAGCAATAAAGGCTACTCAGCATCACCAGAGACAAGGGCGTGACCAGCAAGGTCATGACGGTGCTGCCGACGACGCCTCTGAGCAACTGCACCCCAAGCGATGCGGCCACGGCAATGGCGAACCAGCCGAGCATGAATACGGCAAAGACCCATTTGTTGCGCCAAACCGCGACCAGACTGAAGAACATGGCCTTGGCCGCCGTCTGCCCATGCCACACCACGAACAGGGGCGCGTACCACATCGACATTTGCACCGGAGCATAAAGCGCACCAAAAACCAGTGCTGCAGTGACCAGCGCATTGTCATTGAGCGAGGGGTCATCGCTTGCGATGGCACCGGTCGCCACCCGGAACAGGGTGCCCCCATCGGCAAACATGCTGATAGCCAGTACCGCCGAGGTCAGGACGCAGTTGATGGCGCCCAGCACAACGAGCGCCTTGATATGCCGTCCGCCATCGGCCCGAAAGCCCTCGAAGAGCACCAGCGGCCCGGGGCGTTCATTGCGGGCGCTCATGCGTACGCCTTGCATGTAACCCACCGACAGCGCGGGGGTGAGAAAGAGGGGCGCGAAGCTGCCCACCAGGGGCAGGACTGAAGGCAACAGGATGGACAGAACGAAAAAGACCGTGAGCCCGATGAGGGCAAACGGCATGTGCTTCATGAGCCTGAAACCTTCGATGACCCAGCGCCAGCCCTGAAGGGGTGCCAGCCGATTGACCTGCATGATCAGACGATCCTTGTGATTTGAGAGCGCCGCAGGCGCAGGATCCGTTCAAAATGACCTGGATCCTTGGGGGCCAACAGATGCGCGGGCCGGGGTAAATGCCAGTCCGCGAGGCGCGAGATCCAGAAGCGTAGCGCAGCCGCGCGCAGCAGCGTCGGCCAGGCTTCGTGTTCCTGTGGCTCGGGCTCGCGGATCGCGCAATAGCCCGCAAGCAGGGCCTTGAGCCGCGGGGGGTCAAATGCGCCACTCGCATCCTCGATACACCAGTCGTTGCAGGTCACTGCCAGATCGAACATCCAGGTATCCGCGCCCGCGAAATAGAAGTCAAAAATGCCGCTCAGGGTGTCCTGCTCGAACAGGGCATTGTCTCTGAACAGATCGGCATGCACCGGGCCGCGGGGCAGGGTGGCAAAGACGCTGCCTCTCGCAAACGCCTGCTGGACGGCCAGTTCTTCCTGCAGCAAGCTGGCCTGTCCTGGAGCGAGATGATCGTGCAGCAGGGCCCCGGTCTGCAGGCACCAGCTCAGTCCCCGAGGATTGGCCAGGGCGTTTGGCAGATCCTGGGCTGCCAGATGCATGCGGGCCAGAGTGTGTCCAATGGCCCGGCACTGTTCTGGGTTCGGGGTATCGACACTGCGGCCTGGCAGACGCCGCACCAGCGCCGCAGGCCGACCCGCGAGCGTGGCCTGCAAGGTGCCGTCTCGCCGGATCTGAGGCCCCGGGCATGGAAGTCCGGCATCGGCCAGGCGTTGCATCAGACGCAAACAGAAATCGATCTGCGTCGCCTGCATGCGTTCGAAGAGGGTGAGCACCCAACGTCCATGGCGGGTATCGACAAAGTAATTGGTGTTTTCGATCCCCGCGGCAATGCCTTCGAAACCCAGCAGCTCGCCTACCTGCGCGCCCTCAAGCCAGGCCTCGAGCGCGGTGCTCTCGATCACGGTGAACACGGCCATGGCTACTGAAAATCAGAGGGAGAGGTTGGACTCGCGATCACGCGCGGTGGCATAAAAGCCGCGTGACTGATAGAAGTCGAAAATGGCCTCGACCACCTGCGCAGGATCATCAATCACCCGCATCAGCTCGAGGTCTTCGGCCGAGATCATGCCCTCGGCCAGGAGGGTGCCACGCATCCAGTCGAGCAGGCCGCTCCAGAACTGCTGGCCCATCAGAATGACCGGAATGCGCCGTCCGGTGCGGGTCTGAATCAGGGTCAGCATCTCGAGCAGTTCGTCGAGCGTGCCAAAGCCGCCCGGCGCCGCAACAAAGGCGCTCGCGTACTTGGCAAAGGCCACCTTGCGCGCAAAGAAGTGCCGGAAAGTGAGGGAAATATTCTGGTGCGGGTTGCTGACTTGTTCATGGGGCAACACGATATTCAGGCCGACCGAGGGCGACTTGCCAGCATGCGCCCCCTTGTTGGCCGCTTCCATGATGCCTGGACCGCCGCCCGAGATCACTGCAAAGCCCGCATCCGACAGCATCCGGCCCAGCTCGACCGTGCGTTCGTACCAGAACGAGCCGGGCTGCGTTCGTGCACTGCCAAAGATCGACACCGCCGGGCGGATCTCGGCAAGCCGTTCGGTCGCTTCGACGAACTCTGAAATAATTCCGAGCACATGCCAGGAT
>JBEELY010000063.1:0-3360 GCA_041167925.1 Pseudomonadota bacterium
ACTGCGCCTTGGCCACCGTGACTTCAGACAATGCAGCAGCGGGCTGCAGGCGGATGCCATAGCGCTCGAACATCATGAAGCGGTATTGCGCCGTGCCCCAGGTGCCATCCCAGCGCTGACCATCTTCGAGCACCAGAAAGCGATTGCCATCGGCCTCGGTGATGATGCGACCGCCACTGGAGGCCACCACGGTCAGACGATCGCCTTCGGTCTGGCTCACGAAGACATTGCGTACTTCGGTGCGATCTTCATTCAAGGACTCCACGAAGAACACCCGGTCGGCCCGGCCAGATTCCTTGAACTGACCGGCGGACACCATGGACACGTCTTCCCGGCGCTCGAAGCGCTGCCGCAATTCATCGGTCTGCCGGTTGGCCCAGGGCCCCACGCCCAGCGAGACCACCGCGATCAGGGCCACAAAGGGCAAGGCAAATTCCAGCACCGGGCGGATCCAGGCGCTCAGACTGAGGCCACTGGCAAACCAGACCACCATCTCGGAATCACGGAAGGCACGCGAAACCACGAGCAGCACCGTGATGAAGAGCGTGAGCCCCATCAGGATGGGAATGGTGTTGATCGAGGCGAAGGCGATCAGGGGCAGGACATCGGCAGAGGCCACCCGATCCGTCGCTGCACGCCCAAGCAGGCGTACCAGCGAGGTGGTCACCATGACGATGAAAAGCACCGCAAAAACAGCGCCGGAGAGGTTGAACAGATCCCGGCGAAGTGCCTGTTTGAAGAGCATGGAGGCTTATACTCGGCCGGGTCCGGGCCGCGGGCCCGCAGCGCAATCAGGTGAACCAATGCAATTTAGCACGAAGACCTCCGCCCCCGAGAAGACCCGCACGGCCTGTGCCATCGTGGCCGTCAGTAAGGGCAAGCCCTCGGCTGCCGCCCAGGCCCTTGATGCCGCCCTGGGTGGCCTGATCGGGGCTGCACTCAAGCGCAAAGACCTCGGCAGCAAAGCCGGCGCCACGCTGCTGCTGCCTGGCACTGCCGGCATTGAGCGCGTGCTGCTGGTCTCGTCGGGTGATGCCTCTCCCCTCAGCTCGAAATCCTGGTCCGACCTGTGTCGCGCGGCGCTGCGTGCCCTGCAGGGCACGGGTGCCCGGCAGGCGACCAGCTGGCTGGGCGAGCTCGAGGTCAAGGACACCGATGCCGCGGGCAAGGCCGCGGCCCTGGTCAATGTGGCCCGCGAACTGACCTATCGCTTTGATCGCCACAAGAGCAAACCCGAGCCCGTGGCCACTGGGGCTGAGTCCATCGACATCGGCTGCGATCGCCAGGAGGTCGCTGCCATCACACGCGCTATCGAGACTGCGCAGGCGATCGCCGACGGCATGGACTTCACGCGCGACCTGGGCAATACCCCGGCCAACATCTGCACGCCCGCCTACCTGGCCGATGCCGCCAAAAAAATGGGCAAGCAGTTCGGCCTGAAGGTGGAGGTGCTGGAGCGCAAACAGATGGAGGCGCTCAAGATGGGCTCCCTGCTGTCGGTGGCCCAGGGCTCCGAACAGCCGCCCAAGCTCATCGTGGTGCACTACAACGGCGCGGGCAGCAAGCAGGCGCCCATCGTACTGGTCGGCAAGGGCATCACTTTTGATACCGGCGGCATCTCGCTCAAGCCCGCCCCCGACATGGACGAAATGAAGTACGACATGTCAGGCGCCGCCTCGGTGCTGGGCACCCTGAGGGCCATCGCCGCCATCAAGCCCAAGGTCAATCTGATCGGCATCGTGCCCACCTGCGAGAACATGCCTTCGGGCAAGGCCACTCGCCCGGGCGACGTGGTCACCAGCATGTCGGGCCAGACCATCGAGATCCTGAACACCGATGCAGAAGGCCGGCTCATCCTGTGTGATGCGCTTACCTACGCCGAGCGCTTCAAGCCCGCAGCGGTGGTTGATATTGCCACTCTGACTGGCGCCTGCGTGGTGGCCCTGGGTCATCATCACAGTGGGCTCTTCAGCACCGACGACGCCCTGGCTGACGAACTGATTTCGCGCGGCCGGCAGGCTCAGGACAGCTGCTGGCGCATGCCGGTTGAAGACGCCTACCAGGACGGGCTCAAGTCCAACTTTGCCGACATGGCCAATGTAGGCGGACGTGCGGGCGGCGCCATTACTGCAGCGTGTTTCCTGGCGCGATTCACCAAGGCCTATCCCTGGGCCCACCTCGACATTGCGGGTACCTCGCATCGCAGCGGTGCGGCCAAGGGCTCCACTGGCCGGCCGGTGCCGCTGCTGTCGGCGTTTGTACTGGGTCGCGCCGCCTGAGTCCCGTCTAGCCCCTACCAGGCCTATTTGCTGATCGACACCCGCCTGATTCGTGACCCGTATCGATTTCCACTTCAATGCAGCAGACCGGCTGGCCTATGCCTGCCGGCTGGTGCGCAAGGTGCATCGTGCGGGGCACCGGATCGTCGTGCAGTGCGACAGCCCCGAGCTGCTGCGTGCGCTCAATGAGGCGCTGTGGACCTTCTCGCCGCAGGACTTCATCCCGCATGTGCTCGCCACCGACACCCTGGCCGACCGCACACCGGTGTTGCTGGCCGATGATGAAGTGTCTGCCTCGCTCGACATGCACGAGGTGCTGATCAATCTCGGTCGCAGTACGCCTGCAGGCTTCTCGCGCTATGAGCGGCTCATCGAGGTGATTGGCCTGGAGCCTGCAGACCGGGAAGCCGGTCGGGAGCGCTGGCGCTTTTACCGCGACCGGGGCTACCCCTTGCACACCCACGATCTCGCCGCCGCCGGGGCCTCCACATGAGCGTCAATCGCCATAGCGGCCCGAAAGCCTTTGGGGTCCGTCCGCTTGACCACGATGACGATGCCGTGCCGCTGCTCACCGAAGAAGTCGTACTGCCCGCCGGCCTGCAGGCCCCGGGCGCGATCGACGATCTCGACTGGGTGGATCTGGCCGACCGCCTGCGCGAATCGGTCATGGCCGAGCTTGGTGACAGCGTGACCCGCATGCTATCGGCCCGCATGGCCGAGTCCGTACGCTTGGCCATCGGGCCTGCCCTGTCTCAGGCCAGTGCCTCCCTGCGCGCCGACCTCGAACTGAAAGTGAGCGAGGCCGTCGATCGTGCGGTCTCGGCCGAAATTCAGCGTCTGCGCAAACCTCTCTGATTCTTTTGCTTCCATGAGCGCTTCTTCTTCTGCTGCACCTTCTTCAGCTGCATCGTCTTCTGCAGACTCGGCCAACACCTCTGCAACGCCCCCTGGCGTGCAGTCCGCCTCCGCCGCTGCACTGGCCAAGAGTTTCGAGCCGGCCGAGATCGAGCGCCGCTGGTACCCGCTTTGGGATGAGCGCGGCCTGTTTCGCAATCCGCCCCGCGCCGCAGATGCAGATGCA
>JBEELY010000249.1:0-5366 GCA_041167925.1 Pseudomonadota bacterium
ACCGCAGGGCGCCATGGCGATCGAACTGATTCTCGACCGCATTGCACGCCATCAGGGCCTGGATCCGCTGGATGTTCGCAAGGCCAATCTCTATGCGCGACATCCGGACGATGGCTCGGGACAAGGATGGGAGACGCCCTATGGTCAGCCGGTGCAGCCGAACAACCTGCACGAACTGATCGAGTCCCTGGAATTACGCGCCGCCTATCGCGAGCGTCGCCGCGAGATTACCGACTGGAATGCCCGCAGTCCGGTGCTGCGTCGGGGCATTGCCCTCACGCCAGTGAAGTTCGGCATCGCCTTTAACGTCAAGCATTTCAACCAGGCGGGCGCCCTGGTCCATGTGTATACCGATGGCTCCGTGCTGGTCAATCATGGCGGCACCGAGATGGGTCAGGGCCTGAACACCAAGGTGGCTCAGGTGGTAGCTCACACGCTGGGGATCCGCCTTGACCGGGTGCGCTGCACCCCCACCGATACCCAGAAAATCGCCAACACTTCGGCCACCGCAGCCTCCACTGGCAGCGACCTCAATGGCAAGGCAGCCGAACAGGCGGCCCTGCGGATTCGGGATCGGCTGGCCGGCCTGGCGGCGCGCCTGCTCGGAGGCGAGATGCTCGGAGGCGAGATTCAGGACGTCCGCTTTGAAAACGACGCGGTTCATGTCGCTGGCCAAAACATGGGCTTCGAAGCCCTGGTACAAAAGGCCTACATGGAGCGGCTGCAACTGTGGTCCGATGGCTTTTATGCCACGCCCGACCTCAGCTGGGATCGCGATGCAATGCGGGGACGGCCCTTTCATTACTTCGCATCCGGGGCCGCAGTGAGCGAAGTGGTGGTCGATATCCTGACCGGCGAGCACCGGCTCCTGCGGGCCGACCTGTTGCAGGATGTTGGCCAATCCCTCAACCCGGCTCTGGATCGCGGCCAGATCGAGGGCGCATTCATGCAGGGGGTGGGTTGGCTGATGACCGAAGAGCTGGTCTGGCACCCCACCACCGGCCAGTTGCTCACGCACGCGCCGAGCACCTACAAGATTCCCACGGCCACCGATTGCCCGCCTGTGTTCAACGTACACCTGTGGGACCGGCCCAATGCGGTGGATACCGTGGGTCGCAGCAAGGCGGTGGGCGAGCCCCCGCTGCTGCTGGCCTTTTCGGCCTGGATGGCCCTGCGGGATGCCATCGCCAGCACTGGCGGACCGAACGCCGATCCGCCCCTGACCGCGCCTGCGACGCCTGAGGCGGTGCTGCGCGCTTTGGAACGCCATGGCATAGAACCTGCAAGCCTGAGCGTATGATCGGACGGACAGGGTTGATGGAAGGTGTTGGCGCCTCTTTGGTGCCATTGCCAACAGAGCGTGCCCGCGTCTGCGCACCATCGCACTGCGCGGGCGCACCTTCTGAAGGCATGAGCGCACCACCTCCGTGGCTCCTGGCTGTCTGGTTGTGTGCTGTGTTGTTCCCTTGGCTGCCCTACAGGCAGCTTTCCTCCAGTCGACCCTGAGGCCGACTTTTTTCCTCCTCTGCTTTGATTTTCGGAGACCTCCAATGAAGAAGACCCTCCATCGCGCGCCTCTCATGGCCGCAGCCGCGGCAGCACTGTCGCTTGCAGCGTCTGGTGCCAGCGCCGCCAACTGGAGCGACACCTATGTCGGATTCCGCACGGGCACCTCGTTTGCGGAGCCCTTCAACACCAATGACATCAAGAAGAACATCTTCAACTTCAACCATGTCAGCGGCTACAACTACGGCAGCAACTTTTTCAACGTCGACTTCCTGATGTCAGACAGCAAGGATCCGGCAGGGGCCGGATCGACCAACGGCGCTCAGGAGGCCTATGTTGTTTACCGCCACACCCTGGACATGGCCAAGATCACAGGCATGAACCTGGGCTTCGGTCCCGTCAAGACCACCAATCTCACCCTGGGTTTTGACTGGAATGCCAAGACCGACGCCGGCTACAACAGCAAGAAGCGCATGTTCGTGGTGGGCCCCACCTTCGCGATCAATATTCCCGCCGGTTTCCTGAACGTTGGCATCTACCAGCTCTGGGAAAGCAACGCGCCTTTCAATACGAACCCTGGACCTCGGTTTGGTAGCACGCCGCGCTACAGCTACGACCCGCATCCCATGCTGAACCTGGTGTGGGGCATTCCGCTGGGTAAGGAGACTGGATTCTCCTTCGAGGGCTTTGCCAACTTCATCACCAGCAAGGGCAAGAACGAGTTTGGTGGTGACACCGCGGCCGAGACCAACATCGACGCCCAGATCATGTACGACGCCAGCAGCTTCATCGGTGCCAAGCCCAAGACCTTCAAGGTTGGCGTGGAGTATCAGTACTGGAAAAACAAGTTCGGTAACGATTCCAGTGGTGCGGCTGGCAAGGGCGCCTTCGCCAAGACCCCCATGCTGCGCGTTCAGTACCACTTCTGATCCTTGCTGATCGCTGCCGTGCACGACTGATCCCAGCACGGCTCAGCCGTCAAGACAAGGGCACCTTCGGGTGCCCTTGTCCATTCAAAGCGATCGCTCGGGGCTTAGTCGGAAGCTCGGGAAAGCGCGGTGAGCAGATGCTGAAAGGCCTGCACGCACAGATCGATGTCGTGGCTCGTGCTCGACTCCAGCGGGTTGTGGCTGATTCCCGCGTTCTCTCCACGTACGAAGAGCATGGCCTGAGGCAGGATCGCGTGCAGCTTCATGGCATCGTGCCCGGCGCCACTGGGCATGCGGTGCACAGGCAGGCCAAGCGTCTGCACGGCGTCCTCCCAGCGTGCCTGCCAGGCGGGTGCACTTGGGGCGGCCGAGACCCGCATGGTTTCTTCAAGTGAGTAACTCAGGCCACGTCGTGCGCATAGGGCCTGCAACTGCGCGAGTACATCAGCGATGCAGGCGTCACGCACCTCGTCGGTGGTGGCGCGAATGTCCAGACTGAAGCGCGCCCGCCCCGGCACCACATTGATGGAGCCATTGGGCACTTCAAGCATGCCGACCGTGGCCACCAGATCCGGCACGGCTGCGCCCCGGCGCTCCATGTACAGAATGAGTTCGGCCACTGCGGCCGCCGCGTCGCGCCGACGGTCCATGGGCGTGGTGCCCGCATGGCTGGCCATGCCCACGATCTCGCCCATGAATCGCACGCTGCCATTGATGGAGGTGACTACGCCGAGGGGAAGGTCCATCTCGTTCAGGACGGGGCCCTGCTCAATGTGCACTTCCACAAAGCCGAGATAGCGGCCCGGGTCGCGTAAGGACTTCGGAATATCGGCCTCGTTCAGCCCGGCCTGCACCATGGCCTCGCGCATGGTCACACCATCGGCATCGCGCTGGTCCAGCCATCGGGGGTCGAAATCGCCGGTGAGGGCCCCGGCGCCCAGAAAGGTGGCCTTGTAGCGCTGGCCCTCTTCCTCGGCAAAACCCACCACCTCAATGCCAAAGGGCAGGCGCTGCCCATGGCGCGAGAGGGACTGAACGCAAGCCATGGGCACCAGGATGCCCAGCCGCCCATCGTATTTGCCCGCATTGCGAACGGTGTCGTAGTGACTGCCGGTCAGCAGCCGTGGCGCATCGGGCTTTGCGCCGTGATAGACGCCCACCACATTGCCCACGGCATCGATGGTCACCTCGTCAAAGCCGCAGTCGGTGCGCATCCACTCGGTCAGGCGTTTCGCCACGGCGCGGTGGGCCGGCGTGAGGTAGGTGACCGTAAGCTCGCCGCGTTCGGCATAGCCAGGGTCGCTGTGCTCGGCCAGCTGCTCGGCCCAGTCCCAGACCTGATTGCCCAGAGAGGGCGCAAGTCCGAAACGATCAGTCAGACGGACTTCAGCAATGCGATGAATGTTGCGCAGGGCTTCCGCAAACTCGACATCGGGATGATGGTGCAGCCGCCGTTCAAAGGCCGCGATGATCTGCTGCTTGCGCAGCCCCTCTCCCCGCGGGCCGCGCACGGCCAGGATGAAGGGAAAGCCGAATTTCTCGTTGTAGCGCGCATTCAGGTCGTGAATGCGCTCAAACTCTTCAGGGGTGCACTGCGTGAGACCCGCTTTGCTTTGCTCATTGGTGGACTCGGCAGTCAGGGTACGGGCCACCATGGCCTTGCCGGCGAGTTCAGGATGCGCGCGGATCAGACCGAGCTGCTCTTGCCTGCTGCTTTGGCGCACCGCCTGAACCAGGGCCCATTTGAGCGCGGCCAGTGTGCGAAAGGGCCTGGACGTCCAGGCCCGTTCGGCAATCCAGGGCGAATGCTCGTAAGTGCCCTCAAGCAATCGCGTGAATTCGGCGCAGGAGGCGGCGTTCAGTTGCTCGAGGCGCAGGGCAGGGGCACTTGCCGAGATCGGATGGCTCGCTGGGGACAGCGCACTCGCCGGCAACGAGGGTCCCGTGGGCGTGCCGCCGACAGGGCGTGGATTGTTCTCTTGCGGGATGGACATCGTGGCAAGCCTTGTTGCGTCAAGTCTGGGCAGAGTCGGAGTCTAGCCCCATCAAACTGGGTAGAGTACGGGTCGTCGTCGCGAGAGATTGTCCTTCCCGCGAGACTTGCGGAGTGCAGGCGTGGATCCCTATCTGCTCGATTGGGCGAATTTTTTGTTGCGCTGGCTGCATGTGATCACTGCGATCGCATGGGTTGGCTCGTCCTTCTATTTCGTGATGCTCGACAACAGCCTCTCGCGCCCGGAGCATGAGGATCTGCGCGCCAAGGGCGTGGATGGCGAAATGTGGGCTGTGCACGGCGGGGGCTTTTACCACTCCAACAAATACATGGTGGCGCCGCGCTGGCGCCCCTTGCCCGACAACCTGCACTGGTCCTACTGGGAGAGCTACTCCACCTGGCTGACCGGCTTTGCGCTGTTCACGGTGCTTTATCTCTTCAATGCCGGCACCTTCCTGGTCGACAAGAGCGTTCACGACTGGTCGGCCGGTGCAGCCATCGCGGCCTCGCTCGCGTTTCTGGCGGTGTTCTGGATCAGCTACGACCTGATCTGCCGCCTCTTCGGTCAGACCCGCAGGGGCGATCAGGTGGTGGGCCTGGCCGTGCTCGGCCTGGTGGTGTTCGCCTCCTGGCTGGCCTGCCAGCTCTTTGCAGGGCGCGCCGCCTTTTTGCTGGTGGGGGCCATGATGGCCACCGCCATGAGTGCCAATGTGTTTTTCTGGATCATACCGGGCCAGCGCAAGGTGATCGCGCAGCTGCGCGCAGGGCAAAGCCCCGACCCCATCCATGGCAAGCGTGGCAAGCAGCGCAGCGTGCACAACACCTACTTCACGCTCCCGGTGGTCGTGGCCATGCTGTCCAACCACTATGGCTGGCTCTATCAGGGCCCCAACAACTGGCTGGTGCTGGTGCTGCTGATGCTGGCGGGTGCACTGATC
>JBEELY010000331.1:0-3400 GCA_041167925.1 Pseudomonadota bacterium
CAGTGCGCCAGCCCATGAGCGCGCGGTCCGAACCCTAATGGCCTGGGATGTCGAAGTGGATGAAGCCATGTTTCTGGGTGGCCTGGACAAAGGCCCTTTTCTGTCGGCCTTCGAACCCGACTTCTTCTTTGACGATCAGACCCGACATTGTGAATCTGCCGCCGCAGCGGGCCCGACCGGCCATGTGGTACATGGCGTGGCCAACCGCCCGGCCTGAGTGCAGCGCGGCCGAGCGGATCCGGGGCTCAGCGTTTTTTCAGCGAGGCAAAGGCGGCCTGCATTGCAGTGGCGGGCGCAGGCGGAGCCGAAGGCCGGCGCGAGCCCGGGGGTCGAGGTGCACCTGAAGGTCGAGGCGATCCCGAGGGCATCGCCTGACCGGCGGGCCCTGAGGACCGAGTCTGTGCGGTGCCTCGGCTGGCATCGCTGCGCAACTCACCCGAGCGCATGGTAAGAGCAATCCGCTTGCGCTGTACATCGACCTCCACCACACGAACCCGGACCACCTGCCCCGTCTTGACCACCTCACGAGGGTCGCGAACAAAACGGTCGGCAAGTTCGGAGACATGCACCAGACCATCCTGGTGCACCCCGATGTCCACGAAGGCGCCGAAGTTGGCGACGTTGGTGACCACCCCCTCCAGGCTCATGCCAGGCGAGAGATCGGTCAGCTTTTCGACCCCTTCTCGGAAGGCCGCAGTCGTGAAGGAGCCTCTTGGATCCCGGCCCGGCTTTTCAAGTTCGGCAAAGATGTCGCGCACCGTGGGCAAACCGAAGCGCTCATCAGTGAACTGCTCTGGCGCCAGGCGCTCAAGTGCACCTGCACGCCCCAGCACCTCGCCTGCCGGCTTGCCCAGCCGTTCGAGAATCTTCCTGACCACACCATAAGCCTCTGGATGCACGGCCGAGGCGTCCAGCGGATCGTCCCCCTGCGCGATGCGCAGGAAGCCTGCGGCCTGCTCGAAGACCCTTTCTCCCAACCGCGGGACAGCCAACAAGGCCTGACGGGTGCGGAAGGGGCCGTGGGCGTCCCGGTGCGCCACGATGCGCTCGGCCAGGGTGGGGCCCACGCCAGCCACCCTCGCCAGCAGGGGCGCTGATGCGGTGTTGACATCCACGCCCACGCCATTGACGCAATCCTCGACCACGGCATCAAGACTACGGGCGAGCTGATGCTGATTCACGTCATGCTGATACTGCCCCACCCCGATCGACTTCGGGTCGATCTTCACGAGCTCGGCCAGCGGATCCTGCAGCCTGCGGGCGATCGAGATCGCGCCGCGCAAACTCACGTCCACCTGCGGAAATTCACGCGCGGCGAGCGCCGAAGCGGAATACACCGACGCCCCCGCTTCAGACACCACCACCTTCTGAGCACCCAGTGCCGGATGCTGACGCAGCAGATCGCCTGCCAGGCGTTCGGTTTCACGCGAGGCGGTGCCATTGCCGATCGCGATCAGCGCGACGCCATGACGCGCCGCTAGTGCCGCCAGCGTGGCGAGGGAACCGTCCCAGTCGCGACGGGGCTCGTGAGGAAACACGGTTGTGGTCTCGAGCAGCCGACCTGTGCCATCGATGACCGCCACCTTGACCCCGGTCCGCACGCCAGGATCTAGACCCATGACGGCCTTGTGGCCAGCGGGAGCCCCGAGCAGCAGGTCTTTAAGATTGGTGGAGAACACCCGGATGGCCTCGGTCTCGGCAGCTTCCTTGACCCGTGCGATCAGTTCGCTCTCGAAATGCAGCTGCAGCTTGACCCGCCAGGTCCAGCGCAACACATCCGAGAGCCAGGCATCTGCAGGCTGTGTTAATCCAAGGGCCTGGCCCAGCCCCACCTTACCGGCAAGCCTTGCCACGCACGGGTGAGGCACCTGCTCTTCGCGCTCCTGACCCAGGGACAGGGTGAGCTTTAGAACCCCCTGCGCCCGGCCACGCAGGAGCGCGAGTGCGCGATGCGAGGGCAGCTGGGCCAGTGGCTCGTCATGATCAAAATAGTCCCGGAACTTTTCGGCATCGGCGCCCGCAGCCACCGACTCGAGACGGCGTGCGCTGATCAGGGCCTGTGACCACAAAAACTCCCGGAAATCGGCGAGCACCAACGGATCTTCCGCGAACTCTTCAGCCAGGATGTCTCGCGCACCATCGAGTGCGGCCTTGACATCGCTCACGCCTTTTTCCGCATCGAGGTAGCCCTGCGCGAGCTGTTTCGGATCGAGCGAACGATCATCACGCAAGGCGTGCGCCAGAGGCTCAAGGCCCGCCTCGCGGGCCGTCTGGGCCCGGGTCTTGCGCTTAACCTTGTAGGGAAGATAGAGATCCTCCAGTTCCTGACGGGTCTGTGCAGCATCAATGCGGATGCGCAAGTCCTCGCTCAGCTTGCCCTGGCCTGCGATGAGCTCAAGGACAGTGGCACGTCGCGACTCCAGCTCGCGCAGGCTGCGCAGCCGCTCCTCCAGAGTCCGCAGCTGCGTATCGTCCAGGCCGCCTGTCACTTCCTTGCGGTAGCGCGCAATGAAAGGCACCGTGGCGCCCTCATCCAGCAAGCCAACAGCCGCGCTCACCTGCGAGGGCCGCGCACTGATCTCCTCGGACAATGTAGCCAGAATACGGGCCTGCGCCCGTGCACTCAGGCCCTCTGGCGTTGCGCCGGCCTCGTCGTCAGCACCAAGCAGCGCAGAGGGCGATTGCCCAGAAAGGGAGTTTGCTTGCCCCGAAAGGGAGGGCGATTGCCCGGAGGCGGAAGAGGAGGTGTCGCTCATGCGGGCCGGCGCCAGATCGAAAGGCGCCGGATTCTACACAGCCTGCACGCCATGCCTTGCGACTTCGCCGGCCGTTTCGAGCGACGCGGCGCTGCCCCCGCCGCCTTGCCGTACCGGCCACATCCTCAATGCACCACCCGCTCGAACACGAATCGACCCTGATCAAAATCCACCGGCACCACATCCTTGGGCATGAACTTGCCCTCAAGAATGGCCCGGGCTACTGGATTTTCAAGATGCTGCTGGATCGCCCGCTTCAGTGGCCGGGCGCCAAACACCGGATCGAAGCCCGCCTTGGCAATTTCGTCGAGCGCCCGATCCGAGACCTCGAGCACCAGCTCGCGCTGCGCCAGACGCTCCTCGAGCCGCTTGAGCTGAATGCGCGCAATTGATCGGATGTGAGCCTGTGCCAGACCATGAAACACCACGATCTCATCAATCCGATTGATGAACTCGGGCCGGAAGTGCTGCTTGACCTCGCCCATGACAGCATCCTTGATGCGCTGAGCCTCGGCCCCCTCGGCCGACAGGCGCTGGATGTCGTGCGAGCCCAGATTCGAGGTCATGACGATGACCGTGTTCTTGAAATCGACGGTGCGTCCCTGACCATCGGTCATACGTCCGTCGTCAAGCACCTGCAGCAA
>JBEELY010000364.1:0-3462 GCA_041167925.1 Pseudomonadota bacterium
GAAGGCGAGGCACTGGTGGCCTGGCGTGATCAGCCCCTGACCATGCCCGACTTGCAGTTGCTCGGTAGCGCGACCGATGCGGCCCTGGCTGCACTGCATGCCGTGCAGGCCAAGATCGACGACTTTTTTACGCGATGCCAGCTGGCGGCCTTTGATGAACGCGCTCAGGGCAGCGTCAATGGCAGCGAGGAGCGATTGCGTGAGGTCTCGGCCCAACTGCTTTCAGCGGACAGCCCGGACCTGTCGGCACTGCCAATCGCCCATGCACGTGCGGAGGCGGCTTTGCCGCTGGTTGCTGGCGTCAATCCGGCCTGGAGCGCGCGACTGGTGTCCTTCAAAACGACCGTGGTCGAGCCTGTGCTGGGGGCGCGCGAGGCCCTGACTGCCGACGATTGGGAGCAACTCAAGGCGCGGTTTACGGCCTGTGAGCAGTGGAAGGCAGCCATGCCCGACACGGTATTGAAGGCCCTGGACCCGCATGAGCTGAAGGCGCTAGTGACAGGCGACATGCGCGGCCGGCTGACAGCGCTCATGGCTGCGGATCTGGCCGTGGCCAACGAAGCCGCCGATATCGACGATGTGCGCCGGCTGGTGCATTACACGAGAGATCTCGCCCGTGTGGCCAACAACTTTGTCTCCTTCACTGACTTTTATACCCATCGGGATCAGGCGAGTTTTCAGGCTGGAACGCTCTATCTTGATGGGCGCAGCTGCGAGCTTTGTGTAAAGGTGCTCGATGCCGCCCGGCATGCGGCCTTGGCCACCTTGTCTGGCGTTTACCTGGCCTATTGCGAATGCACCCGCGGGGCAGACAAGATGCAGATCGCCGCGGCCTTTACGGCCGGCGATTCGGATCAACTCATGGTGGGTCGCAACGGTGTCTTTTATGACCGGCAGGGCCGCGACTGGGATGCAACCATCATCAAGATCATTGATCACCCGATCAGCATCGGTCAGGCCTTTTGGTCGCCTTACAAGAAGGCAGCCCGCTTCGCTGCGGAGCAGGCGCAGAAGCTTGCAGGTGCGCGCGCCAAGGAATCGGATGACCTCACTGCGAAGGCCCTCACAAAACTGGTAGACAAGCCGGCAGCGGCCGCTTTAGGTGCGGCAGCTGCGCCCACGGTACCCGCTGCGGCGGCGGCCACAGCGGCACCCGCCGCTCCCGCACCTGCCCCTGCGCCTGCAGCCTTCGATGCCGGCAAGTTTGCAGGCATCTTCGCGGCGGTGGGATTGGCGATTGGTGCGATTGGCACCGCACTGGCTTCGGTGGTGACTGGCTTCCTGGGGCTCAAGGCCTGGCAGATTCCAATGGCGCTGGCCGGGATCGTGCTGCTCATCTCGGGCCCGGCCGTGGCGCTAGCCTACTTCAAGCTGCGCCGACGCAATCTGGGCCCCATCCTGGATGCCAATGGCTGGGCCGTGAACACCCGCGCGCGTATCAGCATTCCGTTTGGCTCTTCGCTCACGCAACTGGCCAAGCTGCCTCCGGGCGCCGAGCGTGCCCTGACAGATCCGTACGCCGAGAAAAAGATCCACTGGAAGCTCTGGCTTTTCTTGCTGGCCGTAATCGCTGGCGCTGTCGCTTATGCGTCATGGCGCCTTGGGTGGTGGTCATAAAATGCCGTTTTCTCAGCGCATTGTTCTTGAAACGACATGCGTTCGGCGCATCAGCCCTCGACGCCATTGCCCTGCTGGCCCTGTCGGAGCCCGCTCACGTCGGATCAGGGTTTAATCAATGCGAATTTGATGTGCACCAACTTCACCGGCCGCTATGTGGAACCGATGAGTCGTCCCGGGCCGGATCCTCTGATTTCTGACGGATGTCGATGGGTAGCGGGTAATTGACCGGCCCAGTCTGCACCCCATGGCCAGCAAAGTGGCGCTAGCGCTCGCGAAACCAGCCGATCTTCTGACCGTTGTCGTGTCGTCGGTAGGCCAAGTCAAAGAGCTTGGAATTCTGAAGTACCTGCGGCCAACTGCGACAGCCGTATCGGGCAGGCGTCTGTTCCGGGTGCGCCTCTCTCCCATGCGTACGCTTGGTCCAAACGAGTCCAGCTATTCTCGGAGAAGGTTTTGGTGGGGTCGCGCAGGATCCGGACGATGCTGCTATTAGGCCAGTCGACGCTTCCGTCACGAGCGATGCCATCGAGCAATTTGAGCTGATTGACCAGTTCGTTGCGCATCGCGACGAGTGCATCAACGCCTGCGCGGACAGCGGCCAATCTCTCGGGAGGCATCTCTATCCGGATGCTGAGGCCCAAGGACATACGGTCGGGCGGCACCTGGTCCTCAGCCAGGACCTCTCGCTGGAAGCCCTCTGGCACAGCATAAGTGTCGAATAAGGCTTTAACCATTTGTCCGAGGGACTTGGTTGCGACAGACGCGATGCGCGAGTCGTGAGACTGGTGACTTGTGCGGGGTGGGGTATAGAGGATGAAAAATAAAATTGTCGGCGTCTAGATTCATTTGATTAAGCAGCAAATGACGCTTGCGGGTGGCGCCGACGCTGGTCGGTTTTGCGACTTGCAATAGCGTCCTCCATCGGTAATATTCGTGATTCGCGAATATCGAATATTGTCATCTCATGGAACTCAAACCACAAGATTTGCTGGTGCTGCTGAAGGTCGCCGCGCAACCGCCGCAGCGCTGGACCTACGCCGGGCTGGGCAAGGCGTTGTCGCTCAGTGCCTCGGAGACGCACGCGAGCGTGAAGCGTGCAGTAGCGTCCGGATTGGCCGTGGCCTCGGGTCGCGGCGACTGGTCGCCTGTGCGTGCCAACCTGCTTGAGTTTGTTCTACATGGTGCGCGCTACGTCTGGCCCGCCACGCCAGGTCCGGTCAAGCGCGGTGTGCCAACCGCCTTTGGTGTCGAGCCCTTAGCCAGCCACTTGACCGTTGGATCGGGCGAAGCGCCGGTCTGGTCGCACCCCACAGGCCGCGCCAAGGGCCCGACGCTCTCTCCGCTCTACCGGACGGCACCGCAGGCCGCGCTGGCCGACCCTGCTTTGCATCGCCTTCTGGCCCTGCTGGATGCCTTGCGCATCGGGCGGACGCGCGAGCGTGGCTTGGCCGCCAAGCTGATGAGGGCGGAATTGATGCGATTTGAATCAGGCGTTGAAGGTGCAGGCAATGCGAGCGAATGACCCCAACCTGCCCTATTTGCGCATCATCGCCGAGGCCCTGGGCGACTTGCGTGAGCAGATTGTCTTTGTTGGCGGGGCGGTGGCCGGATTGCTGGTGACCGACCCTCTGGCCGACCCGGTGCGTGCCACCCGCGATGTGGATGCCGTGGTGAATATCAGCCGGGCCTTGTTCCATCGCGTGGAGGATCAGGTTGCGCAACGCGGCTTCGCACGCGACGTCAGCGGCGAAGTGATTTGCCGCTGGGTGCACAGGACCTCAGGTGTGCTTTTTGACCTGATGCCAGTGCAGCCGGAGGTGCTAGGGTTTTCCAACCGCTGGT
>JBEELY010000425.1:0-7350 GCA_041167925.1 Pseudomonadota bacterium
TGAAGCGCCGGCTCACGATGGCCCGCGCTCTGATCAATGACCCTCGTGTGCTGGTGCTTGATGAGCCCACCACCGGGCTTGATCCCCAGGCCCGCCATCTGATCTGGGAGCGTCTCAAACGCCTGATGGCCCTGGGCAAGACGCTGATTCTCACCACGCATTTCATGGATGAGGCCGAGCGCTTGTGCGACAGGCTGCTGATCGTGGATCACGGCAAGGCGATCGCGCTCGATACGCCGACCCGTCTGATCGACAGAGAAATCGAGCCCCATGTGATTGAGGTGCATGGCCCCAGTCGCGCACTCTGGGCAGTGCAGGCCGAACGTTTGTGTAAGCGTCTCGAGACCGTCGGCGAAACCAGCTTTGCCTACTGTCGCGATCCGATGCCGCTCCTGCAATCGCTGCAGGCCCATTCGGATCTACGCGTCCTGCACCGACCGGCCAATCTTGAGGATGTATTTCTCAAACTCACGGGCAGGGACCTGCGCGAATGAAGGTCCTGCCTCGCCCCAGCCTGCGCTTCATTCCGGTCCTGCGTCGTCATGCCCTGGTCTGGCGCAAGCTGGCTCTGCCCAGCCTGCTGGCCAATGTCGCCGATCCGCTGATCACCCTGGTGGCCTTCGGCTACGGCCTTGGGGCTCTTCTGCGCGACATTGACGGTGTGCCCTATATCGTCTTCCTGGCAGGGGGAGCGGTCTGCATGAGCACCATGCTGGCGGCCAGTTTCGAGTCGCTTTACTCGGCTTTTTCGCGCATGCATGTGCAACGCACCTGGGAGTCCTTGCTGCATGCCCCCCTGAATCTGGATGATGTTCTTGCAGCCGAGTGGCTTTGGGCCGGACTCAAGGCCTGCATCTCAGGAGTCTCCATCGTGCTGGTGGCTATCCTGCTCGACATTTCGAGGGCGCCAACGCTGCTCGCGCTCGCGCCCGTGATCCTGCTGACCGGCCTGGCTTTCTCCGCCATCGGGCTGTGTTTCAACGCCCTGGCCAACGGCTACGACTTTTTCTCGTACTACTTCACGCTCGTGCTCACCCCCATGACCTTCCTGTCGGGGGTGTACTTTCCAATTCATCAGTTGCCTCAGGTGCTGCAGCCCTTGTGCGAACTGCTGCCGCTGACTGCCGCCGTGCAGCTCGCTCGCCCGCTCGTGCTGGGGCAGTGGCCCGAGGCGATCGTCGGTCCGGTCAGCATCCTGGTGGTCTACGCCCTGGGGGGCTACTGGATCGCCACGCTGCTGACCCGCCGGCGCTTTACGGCCTGAGTCAGTCTTCTTTCAGCCAGCGGGCGGCATCGAGCGCAAAGTAGGTCAATACGCCATCCGCGCCGGCCCGCTTCATGGCGAGCAGAGCCTCCAGCGCCACCATGCGTTCATCCAGCCAGCCATTGGCGCCTGCAGCCTTGATCATGGCGTACTCGCCACTCACCTGATACACGAAGGTGGGCACACGGAAGGTGTCCTTAACCCGCCGTACGATATCCAGGTAGGGCAAACCGGGCTTGACCATGACCATGTCTGCCCCCTCCTGCAGGTCGAGGGCAACCTCCCTTAGCGCTTCCTCGCTGTTGGCAGGATCCATCTGATAGGTCTTCTTGTCGCTCTTGCCCAGATTCTTGGCAGAGCCGACCGCATCCCGGAAGGGGCCATAAAAGCCTGAGGCGTACTTGGCGGAGTAGGCCATGATCCTGGTGTGAATGTGCCCGGCGTCTTCGAGGGCACTGCGGATCGAGCCTACGCGGCCATCCATCATGTCCGACGGAGCGACGATATCCACGCCCGCCTGGGCCTGCACCAGCGCCTGCTCACGCAGGATGCTGCTGGTGATGTCATTGATGACATAGCCCTGCTCATCAATCACGCCGTCCTGGCCATGGCTGGTGTAGGGGTCAAGCGCCACGTCGGTCAGCACACCCAACTCGGGAAAACGTTGCTTGACGGCCTGTACCACTCGGGGCACCAGACCATCGGGCCGGGTGGCTTCGCGGCCGTCGGGTGTCTTGAGAGCAGGGTCGATCACCGGAAAGATCGCCAGGACAGGGACGCCGAGTCGTACGCACTCTTCGGCGGTACGCAGCAGGGCATCCAGACCTTGCCTCTCGACTCCCGGCATGGAGGCTACGGCCTGGTTGGGCTGGTTTTCGTCATGGACAAAAACCGGATAAATCAGATCGTCCACGGTCAGAGTGTTCTCCCGGACCAGGCGTCGTGTGAAGGCATCTCGGCGCAGGCGCCGAGGTCTTTGTGCCGGAAATCCCTGTTGTATTTGCGGAAAATGGGTCATGGCGAGTGTGCTGAAAGAGGAGGTGGGTGAGATTTCCGAGAAGCGGACTCAGATAATGCTTGTGCTTTTTGTCCGGGTGTTTATCATGGACAACAGATGGTCAACCGACTGTCTCCCGCTTCTCCTCCCTGAGCGGGTGCCTGCGAGATTTCGAAGGCGTTCCGCCCCGGCGCTGTCTGCGTCCGGGGCCTTTTTTTGAGTCTTTTAGCGCTGCCTTGCCTTTTTGTCCAGGCAAAGTCTCAGAAAGCGGATTGGACAAACCTTGTCCTTGTCCAGGCAGCAGCTCTCAGGCAGCGTCTGCTCAGGGCTGATCCGAGCTGCTCTGAGCCGCCTGGAGCTGATCCGGACGGCACCAGCCCTCCACCTTGGCCACCAACTCGTCTCTGCCGCTTCGGTTCAGCGCCGAAAACAGCATCACCTCATCGCTCGCCTGGGGCCGAAGCTGGGCAAGCTCGGCGCGCACCGATCGCGCCGCATTCGTGCCCTGCTGCCGCGAAAGTTTGTCACTCTTGGTCAGAACGACCGCCATGGGTACCTGGGCGGGTACCCAAGCAATCAGCCGGCGATCAAGGTCGGTCAGCTCGCGGCGGATATCGGCCAGAAGCACGACACCGAAGAGTTGGGCTCGCCGGTGAAGGTACTGGCCCGCCAGTTGATCCCACTGACGCTTGGTTTCGAGCGGCGCTGCGGCATAGCCATAGCCCGGCGTATCGACCAGGCGGGCCACTGCCTGGTCTTGCGGTCCGACCGTGAAGAGATTGAGGGCCTGGGTGCGACCGGGCGTGCGGCTGGCAAAGGCAAGTCGTTTGCGGTTGCACAGGACGTTGATGGCTGAGCTCTTGCCGGCATTGGAGCGGCCGACAAAGGCCACCTCAGGCATGGGGTCACCAGGCAGCTGATGGAGGGCGGCCACCGTGGTTTCGAAGCGGGCGGTGTTAAGCAGGGACATCTGCTGGCTATTGTACAATCCCGCGTTTGCTCCGGTTTGCTTCTTCTTTGCTCCGGTCCGCTTCCACTCGGGTGTTTCCATGCTGAAGGCCAGCACTTTCTTTCGTTCGATGACCTGCGCGGCGCTGTTCGCTCTGTCCAGCCCTGCTGCAGTGGCGCAGGGGGCTCCCGCCAAGGCAGATCCAGCCAAGGGGCAACAGCTTTCACAGACCTGTGCGGCCTGTCATGGCGCCGATGGCAACTCCACGGCGCCCGCCAATCCCAAGCTCGCCTCCCAGCACGCCGACTACATCTACAAGCAACTGGTCAATTTTGTACCCAAACAGGGTGCCAAAGAGGCTGAGCGTGCTAACGCCATCATGGCGGGCTTCGCAGCCACCCTGTCAGACGACGACCGCCGCCATGTGGCGGCCTGGTATTCCAGCCAGCCGCTTAAGCCCTCCGCGGCGCGCAACAAGGACCTGGTCGAGCTCGGCCAGAAGATCTATCGCTCGGGCATCCCTGAAAAGCAGATTCCCTCCTGCGCGGGCTGTCATGGCCCTGCAGGTGCCGGCATTCCCGCGCAATACCCCCGCCTGCAAGGGCAATGGGCTGAATACACCGAGTCCCAACTCACCCAGTTCCGCGGTGGCCAGCGCAAAAACAGCGCTCAGATGACCACGATTTCGGCCCGCATGTCCGACCGTGAGATCAAGGCAGTCTCCGACTATATTGCCGGGCTGCGCTAAGCACACGATGCGGTCCGCATGATCATCCGCGTGCCGCAGGGCTGCGACCCGCAGCCTTCCGAAATCACCCCGAGATCCGCGTGGCAGGCGCGTCGCGAGCTGGTGGCTGCAGCCGGCCTCGCCGGTCTGATGACAGTGCCCACGGGGGGTGTCTTGAGCACGGCTCATGCGCAATCGCGCCCTGCCCAAACGCCGCAGGCGCCTGCCCGACTTGCCACTGTGCCCGGGCCATCCGAGTTCGGCACCACCGAAAAGCCCACGCCTTACCGCGACGTCACCACCTACAACAACTTCTACGAATTCGGACTCGACAAGGACGATCCCCACCGCCGGGCGCATACCCTTCGAACACGCCCCTGGTCAGTGGTTGTGGAGGGTGCGGTCGCCAAGCCTGGCAACTATGGCATTGAAGACCTCCTCAAGTGGGCGCCCATGCAGGAGCGCGTCTACCGCATGCGATGCGTCGAAGGCTGGTCCATGGTCATTCCCTGGGTGGGCTATCCCCTGGCCGAACTCATCCGGCGGGTCGAGCCCCTGGGCCAGGCCAAATTCGTCGAGTTCATTACCCTGGCCGACAGTGCACAGATGCCTGGCTTGCGCGCCTCGGTCATCCGCTGGCCCTATACCGAAGGGCTACGCATGGATGAAGCCCGTCATCCGCTGACGCTGCTCGGCTTTGGTCTCTATGGCGAGGTGATGCCCAACCAGAACGGTGCTCCGGTACGGCTGGTCGTTCCGTGGAAGTACGGATTCAAGAGCAGCAAGTCCATCGTGAGGATTCGTTTCACCGAGCATCAGCCCATGACCAGCTGGAACCGCTCGGCGCCTCAGGAGTATGGCTTTTATTCCAACGTCAATCCCGAGGTTGATCACCCGCGCTGGTCGCAGGCTGCCGAGCGTCGCATCGGGGAAGACGGCTTTCTGACCCGCAAGCGCCCCACGCTGATGTTCAATGGCTATGCTGATCAGGTGGCGAGCCTCTACGCAGGCATGGACCTGCGCCGCAACTACTGAGCTGCGACCCTGACCCGCGCGTCCCGTGCTCAGGGGATCTACTATGCTGTCGGCGCTGCGAATCGGGCTCTTTGTCCTGGCCCTGCTGCCATTGGCGCGACTGCTACTCGCGGGTGCAGCAGATTGGTTCGGAGGACTGGGCGCCAACCCGATTGAGTTCATCACCCGCTCTACCGGCACCTGGACCCTGGTGATGCTCTGCCTCACGCTAGCGATCACGCCACTGCGCCGCTGGAGTGGCTATAACGAGCTCATCAGGCTGCGTCGCATGCTGGGGCTATTCGCTTTTTTCTATGGCGTGCTGCACCTGGGCACCTATGTCTGGTTCGATCAGTTCTTCGATCTGACCGCCATGTTGCGCGACATCGTCAAGCGTCCCTTCATTACCGCCGGATTCGTGGCGTTCTTGTTGATGCTGCCGCTGGCCATCACGTCGACCCGTGCCATGCAACGGCGACTAGGCCGCAGATGGGCCGTGCTGCATCGGCTGGTCTACGTCGTGGCCATCGCAGCCCTGCTCCACTATGCATGGCACAAGGCTGGAAAAAATGATTTTTCCGAGGTTGGGATCTATGCCTTGGTCATTGCCGTACTACTTGGCGCGCGCCTGTTCAGACGCCGGGCGTAAGCCGCTTTTCCATGGCAAAGAGCGAAGCAATCGTTTCGCGCTCGCGCAGCAGATGGACTTGATCGCCATCGACCAGGACTTCTGCGCCCCGAGGGCGGGTGTTGTAGTTGGAGCTCATGGCCATGCCATAGGCGCCGGCCGACAGGATGGCCAACAGGTCGCCTTCGACTAGACCGAGCTCCCGCCCCCGACCCAGCCAGTCGCCAGATTCGCAGACCGGGCCCACCACGTCATAGGCCTTGCGGTCGGGCTGATCGGCAGGCTGGACTTCGACGATGTCATGCCAGGCCTCGTACATGGCCGGCCGCATCAGGTCGTTCATGGCTGCATCCACCACGGCGAAATGGCGATCGCCATTGTCCTTGAGGACCTCCACGCGCGTAAGCAGCAGTCCGGCATTGCCGACCACGGCTCGCCCGAACTCAAAGAGCACCTCGGGCACGGCACGGCTGCGGGTCTGAGCCCAGGCCCGTATCCGCTGGAAGATGGCGCCAAGCAACGCGCGCGGCTCGGGCGGCGACTCGTCGCGATAACGGATGCCCAGGCCACCGCCCAGGTCCAGATGTTCGATCGGGATGCCCTCAGTCTGCAGCGCATCGACGAGTTCGAGGACCCGGTCGAGTGCCGCCAGGAAAGGCGCAAGCTCGGTGATCTGCGATCCGATATGGCAGTCGATGCCGGTGATGCGCAAATGGGGCAGGCATGCCGCGGTGCGATAGGCCTGCACGGCACGGTCATGGGCAATGCCGAACTTGTTTTCGCGCAGACCGGTGGAGATATAGGGATGGGTGCCGGCATCGACATCCGGATTGACTCGCAGCGACACCGGCGCCACGCAACCCATACGGGCCGCAACCTGATTGAGTCGATGAAGCTCGCTCTCTGATTCGACATTGAAGCAGCGCACGCCGGCCTGCAGGGCCGCCTGCATGGCGGCTTCGGTCTTGCCCACGCCCGAGAACACCACCTTGGCCGGATCTCCGCCCGCCGCCAGGACCCGCGCGAGTTCACCCTCGGAGACAATGTCGAAGCCCGCGCCCATGTCGGCGAGCAGCCCGAGCAGGCCGAGATTGCTGTTGGCCTTAATGGCGTAGCAGACCAGGGCATGTTCGCCCTCGCAGGCCTGGGCAAAGGACTGCCATGCCTGTGTGATGGCGGCTCTGGAATACACCCAGGTCGGCGTGCCGAAGCGCTCGGCGATGTCGGAGAGCGGCACGCCTTCGGCGTGCATGCAGCCCTGGCGCATCGAAAATTCAGCGGTCATTGGAAGCAGGCGTTACAGAGGAAGAGGAAGGTGCACTGGAGCCTGGGAGGGACAGCGTCGTGGCTGGTCGCAGGCCGGTTCGTGGCGTGGACGGTGAATCAGCGGCCGCAGGACGCGCAGGCTGCATCAGAGGCGCAGGGGATACCGGAGATACAGGAGATACAGGAGATACAGGAGATACAGGAGATACAGGAGATACAGGAGATACAGGAGATACAGGAGATACAGGAGATACAGGAGATACAGGCGATGCGGGAGGGGCAGGAGGCCTGGGCAGGACGAGCGGGCCACGCTGTCCGCAACCGGTGCCTGCAAGCAGCAAGGCCATGATGAGTCCTGTGGCCGCTACAATGCGCGCCGCGCGCACTTTATTCATCGGTCCAGCATAGCATGAGCGATCCAGCCTTCCTTGCAGCAGCACATGCCGTCCTCGATGCCATCGAGACCGGCTTGGGTGATCTTGCCGATCAGACCGACCTGGACCTG
>JBEELY010000464.1:0-4228 GCA_041167925.1 Pseudomonadota bacterium
GCAAAGCGGAGGATCTCGACCTCGAGCCTCAGTTGGTCACCGGGCACTACCGGACGCTTGAAGCGGGCCTTTTCGATTCCGACAAAAAAGAACACGGAATTAGGCTCGGAGACTTTGCCGAGCGTGGCAAAGGACAACACCCCAGCCGCCTGGGCCAGCGCCTCGACGATCAGCACGCCGGGCATGACCGGAAAGTGCGGAAAATGACCCGTGAAATGAGGCTCGTTCATCGTGACGTTTTTGATCGCAACAATGCGCTTGCCGGGCTCCATCTCGAGTACCCGATCAACCAGCAAAAAGGGATAGCGATGCGGCAGGGTTTCGAGAATGCCGCGAATATCAATGGGGGTCATGCCGGGGAATCCTTGCTCAACGGTCCGGAGTGTGTGTCGTGTTGGGCGCTTTCGAGGGCGCGTAGCCTTTGGCGCATGCGGGGTAATTGTTTGAGCACGGCCGCGGTGCGCTCCCAATCGGCATGCCCTTGCAGCGGCCAGGCGCCGGTGTAATAGCCCGGCTCGGTGACCGAGCGCTCCACCAGAGAAAAGCCACCAATAATGGCGCCATCGCAAATGCGCAGATGGCCTGCGATGCCAACGCCACCACCAATCATGCAACGCGAACCGATGACAGCGCTGCCCGCGATACCAACGCAGCCAGCGATCACGGTATGGTCACCAATCTGTACGTTATGGCCCACCTGAACCTGATTGTCGATTTTCACACCGTTGCCGATGACCGTGTCATCAAGAGCACCTCGGTCGATGGTGCAGCCCGCACCGATCTCTACATCGTGGCCGATGCGCACCTTGCCCAACTGCTCGATCTTGATCCAGCCCTCACGTGAGGGGGCAAAGCCGAAACCATCGGAGCCGATGACCGTGCCGGCATGCAGGATGACCCGCGCACCAAGCTGGACCCCGGGATAGAGCACCACGCCGGGATGGAGAACGCAATCATCGCCCAGAGTCACATTCGCGCCGATCTGGCAGTCTGAAAAAACACGACACCCACGTCCAATGCGTGCCCCCGCTGCGATGACCGTGCCCGCGCCAACCGTGACATCGGCCTCAAGCTCGGCAGCGGAATCGATCAGCGCCTGGGGATGAACCCCTGTTGCGCGGGGACGCAAACCCAAGGCCTGCGCGAACCAGCCTGAGAGCCGGGCATAGTCGGCATAGGGGTCTGTCGAGATCAGTCGTGCTCGACAACTTGAAGGCAAGGCGTCAGCAAGCGTTTCAGGCACGATCAGGGCAGCAGCAAGACTGGCCTGTGCTGCCTTAAGGTGCTTTCTGGACGCAAGAAAACCGATGCTGGAGTCATCAGCAGACTCCAGCGAACACAGGCAGTCGATGCGTGCCTGACTGTCGCCATCAAGCGTGAGCTTCAGAACGGCGGCCAGATCGCCGGCGGTGACTGGACTTGCGAGGCGTGCGGACATGCGCGTTCAGCGCGGGTTATTGAGCAGACGGATGACCTTGTCGGTCAGGTCGATGCGAGGCGAGGCATAGACCGCCTCCTGCAAAATCAGATCGATCTTCTCCTGCTCGGCCATCTGTCGGATGATGCGATTAGCGCGTTCGATCACGCCCGCAAGCTCCTCATTTCGTCGCTGACTGAGATCTTCGCGGAACTCGCGTTGGCGTCGTTGAAACTCGCGATCCAGATCGCCGACTTCGCGCTGACGACGCGCGCGTTCGGTTTCGCTGAGGACGGCAGCGTCCCGATCCAGGCGCTCGCCTGCAGCCTTGACCCGTGCAGCAAGCTCCTGCAGTTCCTTCTCGCGACGGGAGAACTCCTGCTCGAGCTTCTGCTGCGCCGCCTTGGCCACGGAGGACTCACGCAAGATGCGCTCAGTATTGACGAAGCCGATACGGACAGCCTCCTGAGCAAGCAGGCTGCCAGAGCAGAGCAAGGACATCAGTGCGATCAGAACGATCCTGAGCTGCATCAGAAGCCCGTCCCGATCTGGAACTGGAACCGCTGGGTACGGTCCGTGGCTTCCTTGCGAACCGGGAAGCCCATGCTGAGCTTCAGCGGACCGATCGGTGAGAACCAGTTCAAGCCGAGACCCGCCGACGCGCGCAATTCGGAGAACTCAGGTCTGTCCTCAAACACGTTACCCACATCAAAAAACGTGAACAAACGTGCGGTCTGATCCTTGCCAAGTCCGGGAATGGGGAAGAGGAACTCGGCCGAGGCGACGAACTTCCCGGTACCACCCGTGGGGAAGTCATTGGCGTCACGAGGCCCAAGACTCGAATTCTCGAACCCGCGCACAGAGCCAATGCCGCCGGCGTAGTAGCGCTTGAACAAGGGATATTCCTTGCCGCCGAAGGCCCAACCTTTTGAGAGTTGCGCACTGAGACCCAGCGTGTAGTCCCGCGTGATCGGGCGATACCACTGCACGGACAGGTCGGTTCGTGCGAATCGCAGATCAAGTACCGGGACTGTGGCTTCAACCGTGGCGCCCATGTACAGCCCCTTGGTCGGGGTGACCGGACTATCTCTGCCATCGCGATTCCAGCCGACCGTAGCCAGCAGAGCCTGACTGGTGCGTCCGAAGGCGTTCACATAATCGACGAAGCGCACCGGTGCCGTAGCGCCCAGAACAAGATCGTTTTGCTCAATCAGACCGCCAAAACTGATCCTGTCGACCTCGGTATAAGGAATACCAAAACGCAGACCGGCAGATAAGGTCTTGAGCTGATAGTCGCCCAGCCCCAACTCCTGTGCGTTCAGTGTGCGATAGACCACATCGGTGCTGCGAGAGATGCCATCCGGTGTGAAATAAGGGTTGGTGTTTCGCAGTTCAACCGTGCGCTGGGTCTTGCCGGTATTTAACCCGAGCATCATGGTGCTGCCGGTGCCCAGAAAGTTCTGCTGGTTGACGTTGGCCGTAAAGACCAGATTGTCGACGCTGGAAACACCCACACCCACCATAAAGCTTCCCGAAGGCCGTTCACCCACGTTAAAGCTCAGGTCGACCTGATCGGGGGCGTCGGGCACAGGGATGGTATCGACCGTGATGTTCTCGAGATATCCGAGACGCCCAAGACGCTCGCGAGACAGCCGGATGCGATCAGCGTCGTACCAGGCGCTTTCGAACTGGCGAAGTTCGCGACGAATTACTTCGTCACGCGTGCGGGTATTGCCGGAAATATTGATGCGACGGACGTACACCCGACGACCTGGATCAACCGAAAGGTTGAGAGAAACGGTTCGCTTGTCGCGATCGGTTTCGGGCACCGGGTTGACGTTGGCAAAGGCGTAGCCCAATCCGCCATAGAGCTCGGTGATCGCCTTGATCGATTCGGTGAGTTTGGCTCCGGAATAGGTCTCACCCGTTTTAAACCGCAGAAGCGAATGCAGCTCGGCGTCACGCCCCAGGGTGTTACCAGAAATCCGTATGCCGGTAATGGTGTAGCGCTCACCTTCGGAAATATTGATCGAGATCGTCACCCGCTCGCGATCCGCATCGATCGCGACCTGCGTGGAATCGATAGACATTTCGAGATAGCCGCGGTCGAGATAGAACGAGCGCAAGGCCTCGAGATCAGCGGCAAGTTTCTCGCGAGAGTACTGATCCGATTTGCTGTACCAGGATAGCCAGTTGGACGTGCTCAGGGTCAGTTCCTTGAGCAGGGTCTGCTCGCTGAAGGCCCGTGCACCGACGATGCGGATCTCATTGATAAGCGCCGTCTCACCCTCTTGAATGTCAAAACTGAGAGCCACCCGGTTTCGCTCAAGTGGGGTCACAGTGGGCGTGACCCGCGCCGAATACAGGCCTCGCGCAAGGTATTGGCGCCGAATTTCCTGCTCCGCCCGCTCCAATAGGGCACGATCGAAAATGCGCGCCTGAGCAAGCCCGAGCTCGGCCAGACCCTTGAGCAGCGCCTCGCTAGGCAAGGCCTTGGCACCACTGATGTCGACAGAGGCGATGGCCGGGCGCTCTTCAAGGGACACCACCAGCACCCCACCCTCGACATCGAGACGGACGTCGTTAAACAGACCCGTGGCGTACAGTGCCCGCACCGCCTGCGCCGCACCATCGGAGGTCAGAGTGTCGCCAACCCGAACAGGCAGATAACCGAAGACGGTGCCGGCATCGACACGCTGAATGCCCACCACGCGGATGTCACGCACGGCAAACGGCTCGAAGGCAGCCGCCATGTGGCTGGCCATGGAAGCCACGAGGGCCAGCAGGAGTTTCGCAATCGGTCGGCGCAGG
>JBEELY010000026.1:0-6893 GCA_041167925.1 Pseudomonadota bacterium
TGGTCACGGACACCGCATGGCCTGCCGCAGCAACGATAGACAGATGCGAGGTGGCGGGTTGTTCGAGACTGCGCTCCGGGGTGGGTACCAGGCCCAGCACCTCTCGAGGCTGGCCGGGGGGCGCTGTGCGCAAACTGCGCTCGCCGATCATCGCAGCGCGTGCCTTCAGGTAGGTGGCATCGGTCAGCCCTGCTGGCACCGTCACATGATCGGGGTCGGCGACATACTGATTTCGATCGGCAAAAGCCAGCCGACCGGCCTCCGCAAACACATGGAGTCCTTGGGGCTGTAAAACACCCTCGGGGTTGGCCAGCGCGGGCGAACCGGCGGCCTGCATCAGCCCCAGGATCTGCGCGACCGCGATGGCACCCGAAGAGGGCGGCGGCATGCCACAGATCCGATAGGGTTGAGCACGAGTCCTGGACTGTGGCGGGGTAGCTGCGCTGGCGTGTGGACCGAAGTGCGTGCACAGGGCTTGCCGCTCCACCGGTTTGTAGAAGGCCAGGTCATGTTCTCCGAGTTGCCCCGGATTTGTAGGGTGATGGCGCACGGCATTCACGATGTCGCGGGCGATCGGGCCAGCATGTAGTGCAAGACTGCCTCGTTGTGCAATCTGCTCCAGGGTGTCGGCCAGCGCTGGATTGCGCAGCCGGTGACCGACAGGCCAGGGCTCGCCCTGAGGCGAATAGAAGTAGGCCGCAGCGCCAGGGTCTTTTTTGAGATGCCGGTCGATCGAGATCAGACGATGCAGACGGGCACTGACCGGAAAGCCCTCGCGGGCCAGGCTGATGGCAGGCTCAAAGAGGCGCGCCCAGGGCAGCCGGCCGTGGCGTGCATGAACGGATTCAAGCATGCGCAGCACACCCGGCACGCCCACCGAGCGCCCTCCGACCACCGCATCAAAGAAGGCCAGCGGTTTGCCCTGGGCATCGAGGAAGAGTCTTTCATCCGCGCCTGCGGGCGCGGTCTCGCGACCATCCCAGGCCTCGATTTTGTGGTCGCGCGCTCGGTAGTGAAGCAGGAAGGCGCCACCGCCGATGCCCGAGGATTGAGGCTCGGTGAGGGTCAGCACCATCTGTGCCGCGATGGCCGCGTCGGTGGCACTGCCCCCGGCTTTGAGCATGTCTTGCGCAGCGCGGCTTGCATGAGGATTGGCCGTGGCCACCATGAACCGACGCGCGACCGCGCCGCGCTGCTCGGTCAGACCGCTTGCGGCCTCTGGCGCCGCAGGCAAGGCTGTTTGCGCGAGGCAGAGCTCGGCAAGTAGCAGCCACAGGGCCAGCACGCCCACCCGCCTCGCGACGGGCGCTGTTCCATGAGGGCCTGTTCGGACAGCGGAGAGAGATACCCAGGGGCGGCGCATGTCGTGAACGCTACCATAGCGGCCATCCTCGGCACTCTGCCCTGAGCTGCCTATCGAGCTATGTTGACCCATTGTCAAAGGTTCGCCATGACCCTGCCTGATCTCGCCTCCCTGCCCACCTTGCGCCAGACCGGCCTTGCTCTGCGCGAGGGCCAACTCACCGTGCGCACCCTGCTTGAGCAGACCCAGTCGGCTGCGCAGGCCCATGCTGCGCTCAATGCCCTGGCCTGGGTCGATTGGGACGCGGCGCGTCGTGAGGCCGATGCCATGGATTCGAAGGCGGCTTCAGGCCAGCCCCTGGGGGTATTGCACGGCGCCTGCGTGAGCATCAAGGACCTCTATGTGATGCAGGGGGCCCCCACGCAGGGAGGCACCCGTGCGCGCCTGCCCGATCTCGGACCTGAAGGGCCCGCCGTCTCGCGACTGCGTGCGGCCGGGGCGCTGCTGTTTGCAAAGACCAACCTGCATGAGGTGGCGCTCGGCGGAACAGGGGAGAATTCCTGGACGGGTGATGTGCTGAATCCTCACGATCCGGCGCATCAGGCCGGAGGCTCATCGAGTGGTGCCGGGGCCGCAGTGGCAGCTGGCATTGGCGTGGCGGGTCTGGGCAGCGATACCGGAGGCTCGGTGCGCATCCCGGCCGCCTTCTGCGGCACGGTCGGGTTCAAGCCCACCTGGGGGGCCATCCCCCTGCAGGGCGCGCTTTGTCTGTCCTGGACCTGTGACCATGCAGGCCCGCTCACGCGCAATGTCGACGACGCAGCCCTGCTGTATGAGGTGATGTCCGGCCGTCGTACCGATCATGGTCATGTAGCTCGTCGACCGCGCCTGGGGATTCCGGCGCAATGGCTCGCGGGGCGGCTGGGTGTCCAGACCCGGTCCTGGTTCGAGGCGCTTTGTGCCCGTCTTTCGGTGCAGGCCGATCTGGTCGAGATCAACCCAGCAGTGCTTCCCCAGGCCTGGGCGGCCTACACGCCTCTCGTGCGGGCTGAGGCCGCCTGGGTGCATCGGGACGTGCTGGCTGCAGGGGGCGAGGGCTTTTCCGTGCCAGTGCTGACGCCCCTGAAGCTGGGCCTGGAGGTCAGCTTGCCCGCTTATTTCGAAAGCCTGCGGATGCGGTCGGCACTCTGTGCGGACCTGGATGCCGCGCTGCGCGATGTGGATGCACTGATTGCACCGACGACTGCGGTGCCTGCTCCGAGGCGCGGGCAACTTGAAGTGGAGGTGGAGTCGGGCAGGGTGGCCACGCGCGATGCCGTGCTTGGCATGACTGCGCCCTTCAGCTTTGCGGGTCTGCCGACCCTGTCTTTGCCCGCCGGGCGGATCGGGCACCTGCCTGCCAGCCTGCAGGTCGTGGGTGCCCGGGATGCCGATGCCGCCCTGCTTGCGCTGGGCCGCTGGCTGGAGCCGCAGATCCGCTGATCGCGCCTCCCTGGCCCGTTCAGGAACGCGCTGAGCGCAGAGCTGCGCTCAGCTTGGTGCTTTGTTCAGCGCGGCGCCATGCGGATCGCGCCGTCCAGGCGGATAGTCTCGCCATTGAGCATAGGATTGGCGAAGATCTGCTGCACGAGCATGGCGTATTCCGAGGGGTCGCCCAGGCGCGAGGGGAAGGGCACCTGTGCACCCAGCGACTGCTGCGCTTCTTTGGGCAGGCCCAGCAGCATCGGGGTGAGGAACAGGCCGGGCGCAATGGTCACGACACGTACGCCATCACGCGAGAGATCGCGGGCGATCGGAAGCGTCATGCCCACCACGCCGCCCTTGGAGGCCGAGTAGGCGGCCTGACCGATCTGGCCATCAAATGCGGCCACCGAGGCCGTGTTGACGATCACGCCGCGCTCGCCGCCGTCGTTGGGGGCGTTCTTGACCATGGCTGCTGCGGCCAGGCGGATCATGTTGAAGGTGCCGATCAGGTTGATGTTGACCACGCGGGTGAAGTCGGCCAATGAAGCCGGGCCTTCCTTGCCCACGGTCTTGGCGGCGCGGCCAATGCCGGCGCAGTTCACCAGACCGCGCAGGGTTCCCATTTTTGCAGCGGCATCTACCGCAGCCTGCCCGTCTGTTTCCGAGGTGACGTCGCACTTCACAAAGGTCGCTGCAGCACCCAGCGCCTTGAGCTTTTCAGCAGCAGTGGCTTCATTGACGTCGGCGATCACGACCTTGCCGCCTGCGGCGACAACCGCATCGGCCGTGGCACCCCCCAGACCGGAGGCGCCCCCGGTCACGATGACAACAGCATCCTTGAATTGCATGACTGACTCCTCTGTTGACTGAACCAATGAAAAACCCGCACGCGAAGCGCGTACGGGTTGCATTCAGACCCGCCACGCACCCGGGGCGCGGGCAGGACTGGACCGGGCTTACTTGCTGCCGGCTGCGGGCGTATTGTCGCCTGAAGCAGGAGCGGCAGAACCGGCGGCAGGTGCTGCGGCAGCCGCAGGCGCATCTGCCGCGGGAGCCGCGGCTGCAGGTGCGGCCACGGGAGCCGCTGCAGGTGCGGCAGCAGGGGCTGCTGCGGGTGCGCTGATCGCAGGCGGGGTGCCGTGGCCTGCCTTGTGTGCGCCCGTGGCTGCGCCAGGACCTGCGATCACCGGCACCAGCAGCAGGGCCACGATGTTGATGATCTTGATCAGGGGATTGACCGCCGGGCCTGCCGTGTCCTTGTAGGGATCGCCCACCGTGTCACCGGTGACCGCCGCCTTGTGGGACTCGCTGCCCTTGCCGCCGTGGTGGCCTTCTTCGATGTACTTCTTGGCGTTGTCCCAAGCGCCGCCGCCGGTACACATCGAGATCGCCACGAACAGGCCAGTCACAATGGTGCCCATCAGCAGACCACCCAGTGCCTCCGGTCCGAGCAGCACGCCCACCAGGATCGGAACGATCACTGGCAGCAGCGACGGCACGATCATTTCCTTGATGGCCGCGGTGGTCAGCATGTCGACCGCCTTGCCGTACTCTGGCTTGGCCGTGCCTTCCATGATGCCCTTGATCTCGCGGAACTGGCGACGCACCTCCACGACCACCGCCCCTGCGGCGCGGCCCACGGCTTCCATGGCCATCGCACCGAAGAGGTAAGGCACCAGGCCACCGATGAACAGGCCGATGATGACCTTGTGGTTGGACAGGTCGAAGGCCATGACCGAACCCGTGGCGGATTCAAGCGCATGGGTGTAGTCGGCAAACAGCACCAGGGCTGCGAGACCTGCCGAGCCAATGGCATAGCCTTTGGTGACGGCCTTGGTGGTGTTGCCCACCGCATCCAGCGGGTCGGTGATGTCGCGCACCGAGTCAGGCATTTCGGCCATCTCGGCAATACCACCTGCGTTGTCGGTGATCGGACCGTAGGCGTCGAGGGCCACGATGATGCCGGCCATCGAAAGCATCGATGTTGCTGCGATAGCAATGCCGTACAGGCCAGCCAGCATGTAGGACACCAGGATGGCCGCACAGACCATCAGCACGGGCCAGGCAGTGGACTTCATGGACACGGCCAGGCCGGCGATGATGTTGGTGCCATGACCGGTTTCGGAGGCTGCGGCCACGTAACGGACGGGCTTGTACTCGGTGCCGGTGTAGTACTCGGTGATCCAGACCAGAAGGCCGGTCAGCACCAGGCCAACGACTGCAGAGCCATAGATCTTCATGACCGCGCCGGTACCGCCGAGGGCATTGTCCGGGATCATCCAGGCGGTGATCGGATAAAAGGCGATCAGGGCGAGCACGCCAGCCACGATCAGGCCGCGGTAGAGCGCGGTCATGATCTTCTGGCCAGGCTTGGCCTTGACGGCCGCGCAGCCAATGATCGAGGCAATGATCGCAAAGGCGCCCAGTGCCAGCGGGTAGGTGGCTGCCGCAGCCGGTGCGTTGGTGACCATCAGGGCCCCAAGCAGCATCGTGGCGATCAGCGTGACCGCATAGGTCTCGAACAGGTCGGCGGCCATGCCGGCGCAATCGCCCACGTTATCGCCCACGTTGTCAGCGATCACGGCGGGGTTGCGCGGGTCATCTTCAGGAATGCCGGCTTCAACCTTGCCCACCAGGTCGGCGCCCACGTCAGCGCCCTTGGTGAAGATGCCACCGCCCAGTCGCGCAAAGATGGAGATCAGCGATGAACCGAAGGCCAGTCCGATCAGGGGCTTGATGGTGTCGTGCAGCTTGGCCCCATCGGCGGTCGTTCCGCCCAGCACCCAGAAGAATCCGGCCACGCCAAGCAGGCCGAGCCCGACCACCAGCATGCCGGTGATCGCGCCGCCACGGAAGGCGACGGCCAGTGCGTCATTCAGCCCACGGGTGGCTGCCTGAGCGGTACGCACGTTCGCTTTGACCGACACATTCATGCCGATGTAGCCGGCAGCACCGGACAAGATTGCGCCGATCGCAAAGCCGATGGCGGTGGTCATACCCAGACCGGGCACAAAGAGAATCACCAGGAAGAGAATCACCCCGACGATGCCGATGGTGCGGTACTGGCGGTTGAGGTAGGCCGTGGCGCCCTGCTGGATGGCGGTGGCGATGGCCTGCATCCTCGCATTGCCCGCGTCGAGGCCGAGGATCCATCTGCTCGAAATCAGGCCGTAGATGACGGCCAGCACGCCACAGGCGAGCGCGAGCAGGGTTGCGGTGGAAACAGCTCCACTCATGGGGGAAATCTCCGTGTTGGGTGATTTGTCAGTTGTTATGTCTGGGCCGCGGGTGATGCTGCGACCTGCCCGACAGACGTCGGGCGACGCATCTTCACTGATTTATGCCTTGCTTGGCAAGGCGACCGGCCTCAAGTCACGGCTGAAAACGCTTCAGCCGCGGTCATCCTATGCCTCAGCGTCGGGCCTTGAGCACCTCGGCCCGGCGCTGAAACCAGATCAACGCAGTGCCGAAAAAGCCCGCTCGCGGATCTCGTCGACGGTGCCCAGTCCCGAAATGCGCGCATACCTGGGTGCATGGGCATCGCCCGTGCCAGCCCAGCGCGAGTAGTAGTCGACCAGCGGGCGGGTCTGGGCCTGATAGACCTCCAGGCGCTTGCGCACGGTCTCTTCACGATCATCGTCGCGCTGGATCAGGTCTTCACCGGTGAGGTCATCTTGGCCTGCCACCTGCGGCGGGTTGAATCGGACATGGTAGGTCCGCCCGCTGGTGGCATGGACCCTGCGACCGCTGATGCGTTCGATGATGTCCGACTCGGGCACGTCGATCTCGAGCACGACATCAAGGCGTACTCCAGCGGACTTCATGGCGTCGGCCTGCGGAATGGTGCGCGGAAAGCCATCAAACAGATAGCCCGAGGCGCAGTCGGGCTGGGTGAGGCGGTCCTTGACCAGGCCGATGATGATTTCATCGGAGACGAGTCCCCCGGAATCCATCACCTGCTTGGCGGCCAGTCCGAGCGGTGTTCCCGCCTTGACAGCGGCACGCAGCATGTCGCCGGTGGAGATCTGCGGAATGCCGTATTTTTCTTTGATGAACGCGGCTTGCGTGCCCTTGCCCGCGCCGGGCGGGCCCAGAAGGATCAGGCGCATGACTGTGCTGTTTTGAG
>JBEELY010000035.1:0-2648 GCA_041167925.1 Pseudomonadota bacterium
CCATCTCGGGCAGATCCTCGGGGCTCGCGGGGCGGATCAGAAAATCGTTCATTGGTCACGTAGAAGGGTAGCAGGCTGACGTGAGTACTGTTTTTATGTACAGTACTCCAGTGTCTCATGCCCTTCCCCCCTATGCAGAGCTGCACTGCGTCAGCAACTTCTCCTTCCTGAGGGGCGCTTCACACCCCGAGGAGCTGGTTGAACACGCACATGCGCAGGGCTATGCCGGACTCGCACTGACCGACGAATGCTCCCTGGCCGGGGTGGTCCGGGCCCACCTTCAGGCCAAGGCGCTCGGCCTGCCCTTGCTGATCGGTGCCGAATTCAGCCTGCAGGGGCTGGGACAGACCATCGACCTGCGCAGCGCTGCCTTCGACAGCCGTCACCCAGCGGCCCGGATGGTGCTGATCGCTCGCAACCGCGAAGGCTATGGCCAGTTGTCCGAGCTCATCACCCGCAGCCGGATGCGCGAAACCAAAGGCCGCTATCGCCTGAGTCCGGAAGACTTCCAGAACGGCCTGAGCGGCTGCCTCGGATTGTTGCTGCCCTCCCCGGGGTTCGGCCTGGCTGCCGACGCTGCTCCAAGCGGCACACCCGATCCTGAAACCGCCCTCGAGCTTCTGCTCGCACAGGCGTGCTGGCTGCGCGAACACCTCGCTGGTCCGCTCTGGATCGCAGTGCAATTGCTCTCACGAGGACACGACATGGCGCTGCTGGCCCGGCTGCGCCTGGCCTCAATACGCTCCGGTTTGCCCCTCGTGGCGGCGGGCGATGTCCACGCGCACCGCCGCTCCCGACGCAGCCTCCAGGATGTGCTCACCGCCACACGTCTGCGCCGCCCGGTCCACGAACTGGGCTTCACGCTGGCCGCCAATGCCGAACAGCATCTGCGCAGCCGGCTGCGTCTGGCCCAGCTCTATCCGGCAGACCTGCTTGAAGAAACGCTGGAGGTGGCCTCGCATTGCCACTTCAGCCTGGATGCCCTGCGCTATGAGTATCCCGAGGAAATCGTGCCCCCGGGTCATGACGCCTCGAGCTGGTTGCGCACGCTCACGCTTGAAGGTGCTACCAGCCGCTATCCGCAGGGCCTGCCCGAGGCCGTACGCCAGCAGCTCGACTACGAGTTCGCCCTGATCAGCGAGCTGCACTATGAGCCCTACTTCCTCACGGTGGCCGATATCGTGCAGTTCGCCCGCGGCCGCGGCATTCTGTGCCAGGGCCGGGGCTCGGCGGCCAACTCGGCCGTGTGTTATTGCCTGGGCATCACCGAAGTCGATCCGGCCCGCGGCAACCTGCTCTTCGAGCGCTTCATCAGTCGCGAGCGCAATGAGCCGCCCGACATCGATGTCGACTTCGAACACCATCGCCGCGAGGAGGTCATCCAGTACCTTTACACCCGCTATGGGCGCGATCGCACCGCGCTGGCCGCAGCCGTCAGCACCTGGCGTCCCCGTTCGGCCCTGCGCGATGTGGGCCGTGCCCTGGGCATCGATGCCCAGCGCATCAGCCTGCTCACCCGCGATACCGTCTGGTGGGACGGCAAGGCCATCCGCCCCGATCCCTTCATTCGTGCGGGCTTTGACCCGCAGGCCCGCATCGTGCAGCACTGGATGCGCCTGACCGCCCTGCTGATCGGCTTTCCGCGGCATCTGTCCCAGCACAGCGGCGGCTTCGTGATTGCGCGCGACTCTCTTGCGCGGCTGGTACCCATCGAGAACGCGGCCATGCCCGGACGCAGCGTGATCCAGTGGGATAAGGACGACCTTGATGCCCTGGGCCTGCTCAAGGTCGATGTGCTGGCGCTCGGCATGCTGAGCGCCATCCGCCGGGCCCTCGAGCTGATCAGCCAGCGCCGGGGCACAGCACAGGGCAATACACAGCACTTTCGTATCCAGGACATTCCGGCCGAAGACCCGGATACCTACACCATGATCAGTGCGGCCGATACCGTGGGGGTGTTCCAGATCGAGTCGCGGGCCCAGATGAGCATGCTGCCCCGGCTGCAGCCCCGCTGCTTTCAGGACCTGGTCATCGAGGTGGCCATCGTGCGTCCGGGCCCCATTCAGGGCGGCATGGTGCATCCCTACCTGCGGCGCCGGCAGGGGCTGGAGCCGGTGCACTATCCCCGCGAAGAAATCCGGCCTGCCCTGGAACGCACCCTGGGTGTTCCGATCTTCCAGGAGCAGGTCATGCAGATCGCCATCCTGGCTGCAGGTTTCAGCCCGGGCGAGGCCGACCAGCTGCGCCGGGCCATGGCCGCCTGGAAGCGCAAGGGCGGCCTCACCGCCTTTCAGCACAAGGTCATCGAAGGCATGCTTGCACGCGGATACGAGCGCGAATTCGCCGAGCGCATCTTTCAGCAGATCGAAGGTTTCGGCGAATACGGTTTTCCTGAAAGCCATGCGGCCAGCTTCGCGCTGCTGGTCTATGTGAGTGCCTGGATCAAGCGACACGAGCCTGCGGCCTTCCTGGCCGCCCTGCTCGACTCCCAGCCCATGGGCTTTTACGCGCCCGCACAACTCGTGCGCGATGCCCGTGAGCATGGCATTGAGGTGCGGGCGCCCTGTGTGCTCGACAGCGACTGGCCATGCCGGCTCATCGAGCGCAGCGCCATTGCACCCCAGATTCACCATGCGGTCGACTGGCGC
>JBEELY010000053.1:0-14656 GCA_041167925.1 Pseudomonadota bacterium
AACGGGCGCCTTGCTGCGCTGCCTGAGCATCATCCAGATGCAGCACGAATTCGCGATAGTGACGAAGGCGCTGATCGGCGGGTTCGCTGGCCTCGGCCAGACGCTGGTACTCGAGAAATCCAGTGACCTTGCCCATGATGTGTGTCCTGCCTGAAATTCGGTGATGAAACGCGACGATGAAGAAACGCGATGATGAAAGTCGGTGATGAAGCGCGGATGCGGTTCGTGCTGAAGATGGCCGATCAGGCCGGCTGACCCGCAGCCTTGCGGGCCTGTGCCAGTTCTCCAAGGGCGCGCTTGTACTCGTTGGGGAAGACCTTGACGAAACGTGCACGGGCACTCGCCCACTGGGTGAGGATCTCGCGGGCACGCACGCTGCCGGTATGACGGAAATGCGCCTCGATCAGTCCTCGCAGAATGGCTTCGTCGGTGTCCTGAGTTCCGCCACGCCGTGCGGCATGCCAGGTGGCCTGCGGCAGCTTGGCCTGTTGCTCGGCGGTGCTGAGCACCGGCTCGAGCGACACCATGGCCATGTTGCAGCGTCGCGCGAAGTCACCGTCTTCATCCCAGACATAGGCCACACCACCTGACATGCCCGCCGCGAAGTTGCGACCGGTGCCGCCGAGGACGACCACCGTGCCACCAGTCATGTACTCGCAGCCATGGTCGCCCGTGCCTTCAACCACTGCAGCAGCACCCGAGTTGCGCACGGCAAAGCGCTCGCCGGCTACGCCATTGAAATAGGCCTCGCCCTCAATTGCGCCGTAAAGCACGGTATTGCCGACGATGATGTGCTCAGGTCCGAAGCCCCTGAAATCATTGGCGCAGCGCACGATCACGCGACCGCCCGAGAGGCCTTTGCCGACATAGTCGTTGGCTTCGCCCACCAGGTCGAAGGTGACGCCGCGTGCCAGGAAGGCTCCAAAGCTTTGTCCGGCGGTGCCGTTGAACTGGATGTGGATGGTGTCGTCGGGCAAGCCGGCATGGGTATGCCGGCGTGCGATCCGACCCGACAGCATGGCGCCCACGGTCCGGTTGACGTTACGGATCGGCAGGATGAGGCTGACCTTCTCGCCACGCTCGATGGCCGGGGCGGACTTCTCGATCAGTTGCAGGTCGAGCGCGCGCTCAAGGCCATGGTTCTGCGCTTCAACCGCGTGGCGGGCCACATCGGCCGGCATTTTGGGGCTGTGGAAGATGCGCCCGAAATCAAGCCCGCTGGCCTTCCAGTGCTCCACGCCGCTGCGGGTATCGAGCAGGTGGGTGGCGCCGATCAGTTCGTCGAAACTGCGGATGCCGAGTTGCGCCATGATGGCCCGCGCTTCTTCGGCCACATGGAAGAAGTAGTTCACCACATGCTCGGGCTTGCCCTGGAACTTGCGGCGCAGCACCGGATCCTGGGTGGCCACGCCCACTGGGCAGGTATTGAGGTGGCACTTGCGCATCATGATGCAGCCTTCGACCACCAGCGGGGCCGTGGCAAAGCCGAACTCGTCGGCACCCAGAAGGGCGCCGATCACCACGTCGCGACCGGTCTTCATCTGGCCGTCGGCCTGCACGCGCACGCGGCCCCGCAGACGGTTCAACACCAGGGTCTGCTGGGTCTCGGCCAGACCGAGCTCCCAGGGCGTGCCTGCATGCTTGATGGAGGACAGGGGCGAGGCGCCCGTGCCGCCATCATGACCGGCGATGGTGATGTGGTCGGCCTTGGCCTTGGCCACGCCTGCCGCCACCGTGCCCACACCCACCTCCGAGACCAGCTTGACCGAGATGGACGCGTTGGGATTGCAGTTCTTCAGATCGTGGATCAGCTGCGCCAGGTCTTCGATGGAGTAGATGTCATGGTGCGGCGGCGGCGAGATGAGGCCCACGCCCGGCACCGAGAAGCGCAGCCGCGCGATGTACTCGGACACCTTGTGACCCGGCAGCTGACCGCCTTCGCCCGGCTTGGCGCCCTGGGCCATCTTGATCTGGATCTGATCCGCACTGGCCAGGTACTCGGCCGTGACGCCAAAGCGTCCGGAGGCCACCTGCTTGATCTTCGAGCGCAGCGAGTCGCCAGGCTGCAGCGCGATGTCGGATTCGATGGTGCCCTTGCCCAGCAGCGAGGCCAGGGTATCGCCCGCCTTGACCGGAATGCCCTTGAGCTCGTTGCGATAGCGCAGCTCGTCCTCACCGCCTTCGCCGGTGTTGGACTTGCCGCCGATCCGGTTCATGGCAATGGCCAGAGTGGCATGGGCTTCGGTAGAGATGGAGCCCAGCGACATGGCGCCGGTGGAAAAGCGTTTGACGATCTCGGCGGCCGGCTCGACCTCATCAAGCGGGATCGCGCGCGCCGGATCGACACGGAACTCGAACAGACCGCGCAGGGTCATGTGGCGACGCGACTGGTCGTTGATGATCTGGGCGTATTCCTTGTAGGTCTGGAAGCTGCCCGAGCGCGCCGCATGCTGCAGCTTGGCAATGGCATCGGGCGTCCACATGTGGTCTTCGCCACGGATGCGATAGGCATATTCACCGCCTGCGTCGAGCATGCCGGCCAGCACCGGATCGGCACTGAACGCCGAGCGATGCATGCGCAGCGCCTCTTCACCCACCTCGAACACACCAATGCCCTCGACGTTGGAGGCGGTGCCGTTGAAGTACTTGTCGATCAGTTCACGATTCAGACCGATGGCCTCGAAGATCTGCGCGCCCGTGTAGGACATGTAGGTCGAGATGCCCATCTTCGACATGATCTTCTGCAGACCCTTGCCGATGGCCTTGATGTAGTTCTTGACCGCCTTGTCGGCGGAGAGGTCGGGACCCAGGCCAGCGTGCATCTGGGCAATGGTTTCCATGGCCAGATAGGGATGCACGGCCTCGGCACCATAGCCGGCCAGCAGGGCAAAGTGATGCACCTCGCGGGCGGAACCGGTCTCGACCACCAGTCCGGTCGCGGTGCGCAGGCCAGTCTCGATTAGGTGCTGATGAATGGCGGAGGTGGCCAGCAGCGCCGGGATGGCGACATGGTCGGCATCCACCCGACGATCGGACACGATCAGGATGTTGAAACCGCTGCGCACGGCATCAACCGCTGAAGCGCAGAGCGAAGCGATGCGGGCCTCGATGCCCTGGGCGCCCCAGGCCACCGGGTAGCACACATCAAGCTCGTAGCTCTGGAACTTGCCGTCGGTATAGCGGCCGATGTGCCGGATGCGGTCCATGTCCTCGGCGGTCAGCACGGGCTGGGCGACTTCGAGGCGCAGAGGCGGGTTGATGTTGTTGATGTCGAGCAGGTTGGGCTTGGGGCCGATGAAGGACACCAGCGACATGACCAGCTGCTCGCGGATGGCGTCGATCGGCGGGTTGGTGACCTGCGCGAAGAGCTGCTTGAAGTAGTGGTAAAGCGTCTTGTTCTTGTTGGACAGGACCGCCAGGGGCGAGTCGTTGCCCATGGAGCCCACGGCCTCTTCACCGTCGCGGGCCATGGGGGCCATCAGGAACTTCAGGTCTTCCTGGGTGTAGCCAAAGGCCTGCTGGCGATCGAGCAGGGGGACCGCCTGCAAAGGCCGGTCGCTGTTGCCCGAGGAGGTATCGCTGCCTTCGGTGGAGGCCAGTTCGGAGGTTGCGATTTCATCCAGGCGGATGCGCAGGCGATCGATCCACTGACGATAGGGACGCGAACTGGCGAGCTGGTCCTTAAGCTCCTTGTCGTCGATGATGCGGCCTTTTTCGAGGTCGATCAGGAACATCTTGCCAGGCTGCAGTCGCCACTTCTTGACGATGCGGCTCTCGGGAATCTGCGGCAGCACGCCCGATTCGGAAGCCATGACCACCAGGTCGTCGTCGGTCACGATGTAACGGGCCGGGCGCAGGCCGTTGCGGTCCAGGGTGGCGCCAATCTGGCGGCCGTCGGTGAAGGCAATGGCCGCCGGGCCATCCCAGGGCTCCATCATGGCGGCGTGATATTCGTAGAAGGCGCGCCGATGCTCATCCATGAGCGCATGCTGCTCCCAGGCCTCGGGAATCATCATCATGATGGCGTGGGCCATGGGATAGCCGGCCATCACCATGAGTTCGAGGCAGTTGTCGAAGCAGGCGGTATCGGACTGGCCCGGATAGATCAGCGGCCAGAGCTTGTGCAGGTCGTTGCCGAGCACCGCCGAGGCCATCACGCCCTCGCGGGCACGCATCCAGTTGTAGTTGCCCTTGACCGTGTTGATCTCGCCGTTGTGGGCCAGCATGCGGTAGGGATGCGCCAGCTCCCAGGCCGGGAAGGTGTTGGTAGAGAAGCGCTGATGCACCAGGGCCAGCGCCGAAACACAGCGGGCGTCTTGCAGGTCGGGGAAGTACTGGCCGACCTGGCCAGCGAGCAGCAGACCCTTGTAGACCACCGTGCGGGTGGACATGGAGGGCACGAAGTATTCCTTGCCGTGCTTCAAGCCCAGGTTGCGGATAGCATGGCTGGCCGCCTTGCGGATGATGTAGAGCTTGCGCTCGAGGGCATCGGGCACCATCACATCGCGGCCACGGCCGATGAAGATCTGCCGAATGACCGGCTCGGACTCACGCACCAGCGGGCTCATCTGCATGCCGTGATCCACCGGCACATCGCGCCAGCCCAGCACGCGCTGGCCTTCGGTCCGCACAGTGCGCTCGAGCTCCTGCTCGCAGGCGATGCGCGAGGCATGCTCCTTGGGCAGGAAGACCATGCCCACGCCGTATTCGCCGGGCGGCGGCAGGGCGATGCCCTGGCGGGCCATTTCTTCGCGATACAGGTCGTCCGGAATCTGAATCAGGATGCCGGCGCCGTCGCCAAACAACTCATCCGCACCGGTGGCACCCCGGTGATCGAGGTTGATGAGGATCTGCAGCCCCTGCTGCACGATGGCATGGCTCTTAGCGCCCTTGATGTGGGCGACAAAACCCACGCCACAGGCGTCATGTTCGTTGGCGGGGTTGTACAGGCCTTGGGCTGCAGGCAGTGCCATCACGCGGTCCTCCGGAAAAGCGGACCGTGAGCATAGTGCGATGCAGCAAGCGGCTCAACCAAAATAAAATGGGGTCAGATGACAATTTCAAGACCCCAGGACCTCACTCCGGAATTAATTGGGGTCAGATGATAATTTTTTTGATGCGCGAGCCCGCCCGCAGCGTCAGCCCGGCTGCTGTCGCCTGGGTCTACCGACCGGCCGGGGGATGAGGTTCAGGCCATGACCGGTCTCTACTGAGCGCTGAAAGTCAGTACTTGCTGTTGGCTTTCCTGAGATAAGACAACGGGTCAACCATGCCTGCTCAGTACGGCCATCCATCCCGGAGTCTTCAAAGAGCCGCTGGTAAGCCGATTCGCGCTCAAAGGGAGTGTTGCCCAGGCTGTAGAGCAAGGGATGCGGGCGAACCAGAGGATCGACGCTCAGCCCCACATGGTGCCGGTGACTGGACCAGGGCCAGGCCCGGGGGTCGTCAACCCGGCCCGCCCTCACCGGGTTGAGCTCGATATAGCGATGACAGGCCAGCAGGTAACGATCGGCTTCGACCAGAGAGGAGCGAAACCGCCCCTCCCAGAGGGTGCCGGTACGGCCATGACGGCGGTTGAAATGCCGCACGTAGCGCCGGCCCAGCGCCTGCATGGCTGCTGACAGGGCACCGTCCTGCTCAGGGGTGCACAGCAGATGCACATGATTGTCCATCAACACATAGGCATGGATGCTCAGGCCATGCTCGATGGAGGCATCGCTCAGGCAGCGCAGGTAGTCACGCCGGTCCTGATCGTCGAGGAAAACCGGCTGACGGTTGTTGCCACGCTGGATGACATGCAGCGGCAGGCCCGTGACCACCGGGCGTGCAGCGCGGGCCATCTCAGGCCTCTTCGAAGGAAAACAGGCGCCGATGCTCCCGGATCGCATAGCGGTCGGTCATGCCGGCGATGTAGTCGGCAATCGCACGGTGCAGATCGCGCTCGGCACGGCGCCGATGGTCATCGGGCAGCAGGCGGGGGTCGGCCACGAAGGCCTCGAAGAGTTCGGTCACGATGCGCGCAGCCTTGTTCGTCATGCGCACGACCTGATAGTGCCGATAGAGGTTTTCGAACAGGAAGCGCTTGAGGTCGCGAGCCCGCTGGGCGACCGCATCCGAAAATCCGATCAGGGGCGCGCCCGCCCGCACCGCGCCGATATCGACAGGCGCACGCTCTGCAATGCGCCAGGCACTGTGCGTGGTGAGGTCGGTGACCAGTTCATTGATCATGCGGCGCACGGTCTCGTGAATCTGTCGCCGCTCGCTGACCTGGGGAAAGCGCGACAGCACTTCCCGGTGGTGCTGGCCGAAGAGGGCCACCTCGTGCAACTGACTCAGCCGCAACAGACCGGACCGCAGGCCATCGTCGACATCGTGATTGACATAGGCAATCTCGTCGGCCAGATTGGCCAGCTGCGCCTCGAGCGAGGGCTGGCTGCGCTCGATGAACCGGCGCCCGAGCTCGCCCAACTGTACCGCATGACTGGCCGAGCAGTGCTTGAGGATGCCTTCCCGCGTTTCGAAACACAGATTCAGGCCATCGTGAGCGCCGTAGCGCTCCTCGAGTTCGTCCACCACCCGCAGGGACTGTAGATTGTGCTCAAAGCCGCCCCAGGGCTGCATGCAGCGGTTGAGCGCATCCTGACCGGCATGGCCGAAGGGCGTATGGCCCAGGTCGTGGGCCAGAGAGATGGCCTCGGACAGGTCTTCGTTCAGGCGCAGCCGGCGGGCGACCGACCGCGCGATCTGCGCGACCTCGATCGAGTGCGTGAGGCGCGTACGAAAGAGATCGCCTTCATGGTTGACGAAGACCTGGGTCTTGTATTCCAGCCGACGAAAGGCCCCGCAATGCACGATGCGGTCGCGGTCGCGCTGAAAGGCATCGCGTCCCTCAGGAGCCGGCTCATCATGCACGCGGCCGCGACTGGCCCCGGGATGCGCCGCATACGGCGCCAGGGTGATCGACATGAGGGAATCGAAAGCCGTCATGACACGCAGGCCTGCAGGGTGGCCTCAACCTGAGCCTGAGGGGCCCGTCTGACCACGGCTGAGCCCAGGCCGTCGAGAAGAACAAACTTGGGGATGCCCTGCTCGGCTTTCTTGTCGACAGACATGAGCTCGATGTAGCGCGCGGCGGGCCAGGCCGGCCCGCGCACCGGAAGACCGGCTGCCGCCACGGCCTCACGCAGCTGCGCTGGAATGTCGGCATCGATCAGGCCGAGCCGGTGCGACAGATCGACCGCCATGACCATGCCCGCACCGACTGCCTCACCATGCAACCACTCGCCATAGCCGAGGCCAGCCTCGATGGCATGGCCGAAGGTATGACCGAAATTAAGGATGGCCCGCAGCCCGCCCTCGCGTTCATCGCGCGACACCACGCCCGCCTTGATCTCGCAGGAGCGAGCAATGGCCCGTGCAAGCGCGGCGGCATCTCCCGCCCTGAGCGCAGGAAGGTCTTGCACCACCCGATCGAAATAGGCTGCATCGGCAATGGCGCCATGCTTGATGATCTCGGCCAGGCCAGCGGATACCTCACGCGCCGGCAGGCTGCGCAAGGTATCGGTATCGATCAGCACCAGGCGGGGCTGATGAAAGGCCCCGATCATGTTCTTGCCCAGCGGATGGTTGATGCCGGTCTTGCCACCCACCGAGGAATCGACCTGCGCCAGCAGCGTGGTGGGCACCTGAATGAAATCGATGCCGCGCTGATAAACCGAGGCGGCAAATCCTGCCATGTCACCCACCACGCCACCGCCCAGCGCGATGATGACGGCGTGACGGTCGAAACGGGCCTCAAGCAATGCATCAAATATGCGCTCGAGCGTGGCCCAGCCCTTGTTGGCTTCGCCGTGAGGCAGGGTGACAGTGACCTGGCTCGCGGCCACGCCCTGCAGCGCCGATTCGAGGCTGGCTGCATAGAGCGGGCCGACTTGATCGTCGGTCACGATGGCGACCATGCGACCGCTGGCGATGTGCAACAGAGGCTCGCAACGGGCAAGCAGACCCTGCCCGATATGGATGGGATAGGAGCGCTCGGCGAGCGCGACCTCAACCTGGATCATGGCGGTGTTCCGCAGGAAGAAGGGGGTTCGCCTGGAGAAGGGGCTTGACTCGGCCAGTGCGCGAGCAGGGCATCGACCACCCGCTCGACGGGCTGCCGACCAGTATCCACGACCTGATGGGCTACCGATGCATAGAGGGGTTCTCGATCATGCAGCAGCGCCTCGACCCGGGCCCGGGGGTCAGGTGTGCGCAGCAGCGGCCGCGAGGTATCGCGTCGCAAACGGTGCCAGAGATCCTGGGCCGTGGCGCGCAGATAGACCACATGCCCGCGCGTATGCAGCGCCTCCCGGTTGTGTGCAGCGAGCACGGCGCCGCCCCCGGTGGCCAACACCGTGGCCTGACGCTGCGTGAGTTCCTCGATGAGTTCGGCCTCGCGACGACGAAAGCCGTCTTCGCCCTCGAGTTCGAAGATGGTCGGAATGGGCACGCCCAAGCGGGCTTCGAGTTCGCGATCAGAGTCGACAAAAGACCAGCCCAGTCTGCGGGCCAGTCGCTTGCCGACTGTGGTCTTGCCCGCGCCCATCATGCCGACCAGGCAGATCAGGCCGCGAGGAGGCAGGACAGTTTCGGAAGACATGTTGCCAAGGATACTGGAGCCGCACGCGCGATGCGCAGCAGGCTCTGACGATGGCGGGGCATCGGGCAGGGCATTGGGCGGGGCCTTCGCCCCGCGGGTCAGCGGGCCATCGCGGTATCGGTCACCACGCGCGGCGTCAGGAACACCAGCAGTTCGGTCTTGTTGCTGGTGCGTGAGGTACTGCGGAACAGGGATCCGACATAGGGCACATCGCCCAGCAAAGGCACCTTGTTGACGCGGTTGATCTCGGTCTGTTCATAAATGCCGCCAATCACCACAGTGCCGCCGTTTTCGACCAGCACCTCGGTCTGTACGGCACGGGTATTGATCGCGAAGCCGGCGGGCGTGAGCTGACCCACGGCATCGCGATTGACGGCGACCTTCATGATGACCGTGCCTTCGGGGGTGATCTGGGGCGTGACCTCAAGCTTGAGCGACGCCTTTTTGAACTGCACCTGGGTTGCGCCGCTTGACGTGGCCGCCTGGTAGGGAAGCTCGGTGCCCTGCTCAATGATGGCTTTGGACTTGTCGCCGGTGAGTACCCGCGGGCTGGAGACCACCTTACCGCGTTGATCGGCCTCAAGCGCAGACAGCTCCAGGTTGATGAAGCGGGTCAGCGAGGAACCAAAGAGACTGATGGCCACACTCGCCGGGTTCACGCCATTGATGGCCGCTGCAGGCAGGTTGACGAAGTTGGTGTTGCCGACAGCCGTGGGGCGTCCGAGTCCGACCAGGTTGGTGCCACTCAGACTGCTGCCCGCCTGGGAAGACAGATCGACCGCCCCCTGCAGATTGCCCGATACCGTGGAGTAGAGATTGCTGCCTGCAAGCGCCGAGCCTGGTCCATACACGGGCACATTGACCGCGGTGGCTGCGCCGGTGACCGGATCAGTGCGGGTGCCCACGCCGGCGACGGTGCTGCGCAGATCGTTGAGCCCCCATTTGATGCCCAGATTGCGCGAAAAACCATCATCAGCCTCCACGATCCGGGCTTCGATCAGGACCTGGCGGACCGGTACATCGAGCTGTCCGATGATGCGGCGCACCTCTTCAAGCTGGGAGGCTGTGTCGCGCACGAAGACCGTATTGGTGCGCTCATCGAAGACCGCGCTGCCCGACTTCGACAGCACGCGCTGCTTTTCATCGGAGAGCAGTTTTTGCACCGATTCGGCCTTCTGATAATTGAGCTTGAAGGTCTCGACACGGGTGGGCTCCACCGCGGCAATTTCCTTGCGCGACTCATGCTCGGCCTTGAGCTGGTCGGCCATCTCCTTTGCTGGAGCCACGACGATCACATTGCCGTTGCGACGCATGCCGAGGTCCTTGGCCTGCAGGACAATGTCCAGAGCCTGGTCCCAGGGCACGTCCTTCAGCCGCAGCGTGAGATTGCCCGTGACAGATTCACGTACGACGATGTTCAGGTTGGTGAAGTCGGCGATCACCTGCAACAAGGCGCGCACGTCCACATTCTGAAAATTGAGCGACAGCTTCTCGCCGTTGTAACCGGGACGGACAGCACCCGCCGGTCGGCTCGGGTCGGCACGGACGGCCCGCACCTCGATCACCAGGCGGCTGTCGCTCTGATAGGCACTGTGCTCCCATTGCCCTGCGGGCTCGATCACCAGACGGGTGAGGTCGCCCTGCTCGAAGCTGCTCACCGAGCGCACGGGCGTCCCGAAATCACCCACGTCGAGCTTTCGACGCAGGGCCTCGGGCAGACGGGTACGCTGAAAATCCACCAGCAGCTGCTGGCCTTGCTGACGGATATCGACGCCAGCGGACGCATCGGAGAGCTCGACCACGACACGGCCTTCGCCGGTCGGTCCACGCCGGAAATCGATTTCGCGCACGCTGTGCACCGCGCCGCTCTCGCCAGCCCCGAGCCGATAGGCCGCAGAAGATGGATCGCTCGATGCCACGGGCGCGAGGGTCAGTTGCACGGTCCGGCCCTCCAGCCTCACCGCATGGGTGACAGCACGCTGAAGATTGAAGACCACGCGGGTGCGCCCGGAGGCCTGCACCACCTGGGCCGTGCGCGCCTCCCCCGCACCGAAGCGGACGAGGTTGTTGCCCATGCCATTGTCGGTGCCGACAAAATCGAGCACCAGCCGGTTGGGATTGCTGATGAGAAAAAGACCAGGCGCTGCAGCCGGCGCCTGGCTCAGGGTCAGGGTGACCAGGGTGTTGCCGCCCTGGGCCGATGACTCGATACGCTCGATGGCATTGACCTGCGCCGAGCCGGCCTGGGCAGTGGCCCGCAGGGGCACAAGGCCGAGGAGCAGAACCAGTGCCAGGAGGCACGAATGAAAGAGACGGACGATCTGGTTCATGAGGCGCTCTCCTGGAGGCGCATTTCGGTATCGCGTTGCGTCCACTCGCCCGCGGCATCCTCGACGAGTTCGCGAATCAGGATGCGTTCGTTGCTGATCTGCATGACGCGCCCGTGATTCTGCCCGATGTACTGACCGACCCGGATCTGATGCAGATGCCTGTCGGCCCGCAGGAGGCCCACCTGTTCGCGGCCCCGCTGAAGGCTGCCCACCATCTGGAACTGGTCGAGGGGAATGGCTTCGAGAGGCTCGCGCACCCGCTTGTCGTTAGGACGCATGGACTGCGGGGGCTGTGCAGACGAGCCTGCAGACGCCATTGCGGCGCTTGCACCCCGCAGCCGGGAGAGGGCAAAGGGATCGGTTCCGTTACCAGGCTGGTATCGGTAGGGCTCGAAGCGTTTGGGCTCTTCGACCTTGTCGATCCGCGTGGGCGTGTTGCGACGGGTCTCGTCCATCCAGGCCTGAAGGTCGGCGTGCCCGCTGTCGCAGCCCTGAAGCATCAGCGCGAGCCCTGCGACCGCCAGCAGGCGTGTACGCCTGCCTGGCTGCGCACAAGCCTCTTTGATTGCCGCAATCGCGCTCATGGCTTGCCCTTTCCGGCGGACGAGGGCGACGATGGGCTTGCCGGGGTCGTACCCGCCGCCGATGCAGGCGCCGAGGCGGGGGCGCCCGGGCGATTTGCGGGTGCTGCGCCTGGCCGGTTAGCGGCCTGGCCCGGCTTGCGGCGCGCCGCCTCCTGGCGTTGCCTGGCAATCTCCTCGCCATCGAGATACCGGAAGGTCTTGGCCACGGCGTCCATGGTCAGCGCACCCGTCTTGTCGGACAGGGTGATGGCCATGTTGTTGAGCGTCACGATGCGCGGCAGGTTGGCCAGATCACTGGCAAACGCGGCCAGGTCATGGAAGTTGCCGCCAACGCGCACCGCGATCGGAAGTTCGGCGTAGTACTCGCGCACCACCACCTGGCCGGGCTTGAAGAGCTGCAACTGTGCACCGCGTCCCACGCCGGCCTGATTGATATCGGACAAGAGCGCGTCCATTTCGGCCCGGCTGGGCAGCTGCTTTTCGAGCTGGCTGACATACTGGTCCACCTGCTCTTTCTGTTTGCGAAGGGCAGGCAGATTGACGGCCTGGCGAATCTTTTCGCTGTAGGCCGTCTTCAGTTTCTGTTCCTCGACACGCCCGGCATCGAGCCGGTCGAAGAGGTCACGCCAGTAGAGGCTGTATCCGACCGCCACCACGCCGGCCAACAGACCCAGTGCAAGCAGCAGGCGGGGCAGAACCGGCCACAGGCCCGGATGCCTTCCGCTCAGCCCCTGAAACTGTGCTTTCAGACCCGAGGTATCGAATGAGGGCATGGAGATGCGAGCCATGTCAGCGGCCCGTCCCGGTGTCTGCGCGCCGGATCAGCGCATTGAGCGAAAACTCATAGACCTTGCGGGTTTCGCGCTCGCGATCCTTATCGCGCGTCCCGGGAGGCGGGGGCAGTACGGTTTCCTTGATCTCGCCGAGTTCGGGACGCTCGAGCCAGGGGCTCTTCTCGGAGAGGTTGCGCAAGAACTCGGCGACCCGCTCATTGGATTGGGCGTGGCCTGACAGGCTCACGCGGAGTTCATCCTGGCGCAACTGGCGCAGCAGAACACCCTCTGGCGCCAGACGCGCAAGTTCGTCAAACAGCCGCACCGGCAGGGTACGGTCGGACTGCAGGTTCTCGACCGCATTCTGTCGGGCCCGCAGCGCAGTGATTTCTTCGCGCAAGCTGCGGATCTCGGCAATCTGTGCATCGAGCTTGGTGTTTTCGCCCTTGATGAACTGATTGCGTGCCGCCTGCTGGGCAATCGCCTGATCGATGGCCAAGCCGCCAGCAAACACCACCGCTGCACCGGCCACGGCCACGCCCGCGAGCACGACCAGGAACTCGCGCTTGCGCTGCTCCCGACGCGCCGCACGATAGGGCAGCAGATTGATGAGGATGGGGGCTTGCATTGACGGTGCCGTTTCAGGTCTCAGGATTGGCGATCAGGGATTGAACCGGCGCAGTGCGAGGCCACAGGCCACCATCAGCGCCGGTGCGTCAAGCTCGAGCGTTTTTTGCCGGGAGTGGCTGGCAATCGTCATGCCCTGGAAGGGACTCAGAATTTCGGTCGCGACCTGGGTGCGTTCGGCTACCGATTCGGCCAGGCCTGCGGTGACGGCCACCCCGCCCGCAAGAAAGATTCTGTCGACGCGGTTGTGCGGTGTGGAAGTGGTGAGCAGCTGCAGGGCTCGCACCACCTCGGAACTGGCCTGCTCCAGAAAAGGCACCAGGACATCGTTGCCGTAGGCGTCGGGCAGATCTGCCGTGCGCTTGCGGGCCTCAGCCTCCTCCAGACTGAGGCCGAAGTGTCGTGCGATGTCCTGGGTCAGAGAATCGCCACCGAAGGCCTGCTCGCGCTCGAAGACTGTCTTGCCATCCATGACCACCATCAGGGTGGTGTTGGCATGACCCATGTCGAATACGGCCAGCACCTGACCCGCGCCCTGCTCCGGCAGCGCCTTGCAGATCCGGTCGATCACGCGACGTGCGGCAAACGGCTCGACATCGATGACGATGGGCTTCAGACCGGCCATCTCGGCCAGAGCGACCCGGTCTTCAACCCGTTCGCGGCGTGAAGCGGCGAGCAACACCTCCACATCTTCAGGAGAACCTTCGGCAGGGCCGAGCACCTGAAAATCGAGATTGACCTCGTCCATCGAAAACGGGATGTACTGACTGGCCTCGGACTCGACTTGCACTTCGTAGTCGTCTTCGCTCAGGCCTGCGGGCAACAGAATCCGCTTGGCAATGACCGCAGAAGAAGGCAGCGCCATGGCTGCGTTGCGGGCCTTGCTGCCGCTGCGATGGATGGCGCGGGTCAGCGCTGCCGCAACCGTTTCGGGCTTTTCAATCTGGCCATCCACAATGGCGCCCGCCTCGATCGGCTCAATGGCATAGCGCTCGAGACGGATTCGGTCGCGACCGTCCGGGCCAAGCTCGACGACCTTGACACGATGGGTGCTGAGGTCCACACCGAGCAAGGCTGGCGAGGAGGAAGAGGAAAAACCGGGCAGGCTCAGGCCCATGACATGCAGGCGCCAGAAAGGCTTCGACAGGGATGGGAACACTGTAACGCTTTCTGAAGACACGCCGCAGTCCGCGGTATCCCGCCGGTCCCCCTTCGCATGCCCGTTCGTCGCGTCCTGACCGGCAGCCCGACTTGCTGCTCGCAAGGATGTCTGCAAGAGCAGTCGCAAAGCATCCGCCACCGCTATACTTCAGTCCCTCCGATCGTCACTGGCCTCTGCTTCCATGCCCGGCTCTTCGTATGACCTGCGCCGCCTGCGTCGGCCCGGGTGCCGCACCCGGGGGCTGCTACGCCAGCAGGGCCTCGGGCTGATCGGCTGGGTGCTCATGATTCCCGTGGTGCTGACGCTCACGCTGGGACTTGCGCTCACACTCACCGCAGTGCTCGCCTGGGACAAGCTGCCCTCGCTCGAAGCCGTCACCGACTACCGTCCCAAGATGCCCCTGCGCATCTTCACTGCTGACGGCGTGCTGATCGGCGAGTTTGGCGAGGAGCGCCGCAGCGTGGTGCGCATCAAGGAGGTGCCCGAGGTCATGAAGCAGGCCATCCTGGCGGCCGAGGATGACCGGTTCTTCGAGCACC
>JBEELY010000111.1:0-3229 GCA_041167925.1 Pseudomonadota bacterium
CACTTCGATTTTGCAAGCTGCGAGCATTACGCGCGCCACGGCAAGATGATGCCGGACGACTGGAAGGACCAGATCGGCGGCCATGACGCGATCTTCTTTGGCGCCGTGGGCTGGCCCGATACCGTGCCCGACCATATCTCGCTGTGGGGCTCGCTGCTGCTGTTTCGCCGGGAGTTCGACCAGTACGTCAATCTGCGACCGGTCCGGCTGATGCCCGGCATTCCCTGCCCTCTGGCAGGGCGTCAGCCCGGCGATATCGACTTCTATGTGGTGCGCGAAAACACCGAGGGCGAGTACTCATCGCTGGGCGGACGCATGTTTCCGGGCACCGATCGGGAAGTGGTGCTGCAGGAGTCGGTCTTTACCCGCAAGGGTGTCGATCGCATCCTGAAATATGCTTTCGAGCTCTCGCGCCGGCGCAAGAAGGAACTCACCTCGGCGACCAAGTCCAATGGCATCTTCATTTCCATGCCCTACTGGGACGAGCGTGTCGAGGCCATGAGCGCGCAGTATCCCGACGTGTCGGTCAAGAAATTTCACATCGACATCCTGACCGCGCATTTTGTGCGCAACCCGCATTGGTTCGATGTGGTGGTGGCCAGCAATCTGTTTGGCGACATCCTGTCCGACCTGGGGCCCGCCTGTACCGGCACCATTGCCATTGCACCCTCTGCCAATATCAATCCCGAGCGCAACTTTCCGTCGCTGTTCGAGCCGGTGCACGGTTCGGCACCCGACATCTTCGGCAAGGGTATCGCTAACCCCATTGGCCAGATCTGGTCCGGGGCAATGATGCTTGATCACCTGGGCTATCCGCAGGCCCATGACGCCATCGTGCGGGCCATCGAGACGGTGACCCGCGACGGCCCGCGCACGCCCGACATGGGCGGCACCGCCAGTACCGAGGACATCGGGCGGGCCGTGGCTGAGGCACTCAGGGCCTGAGCCCAGCCCGAGCCTTTGCCCGCCATGGGGCCAGACGGGCTATGGTTTTCAGGCCCGGGCGGCGCGGCTACACTGTGCCGTCGGCCGGGCCTGTTCCCCAAGGCTTCGCCGGTTTCAAAGCCGCGCATCCACGCCCGTGTCGTCCAGTGTTTTCCCGGGTTGCCGGATCACCTCTGAATCCATCTACTCCAAGGCTTCATTCATGACCCCTTTTCGCATTCTGAGTGCGATCGCACTGTCTGCCTTTGCCATGACTGCCTCTGCGCAGTCCTATCCCACCAAGCCCGTCTCGCTGGTGGTGCCCTTTGCCGCGGGTGGCCCGACTGATGTGGCCGCGCGCGCGCTGGCCGTGGCCATGGAAAAGCCCCTGGGTGGCCCGGTGATCGTCGAGAACAAGCCGGGTGCTGGTGGCACGCTGGCCGTGTCGGATGTGGCCCGTGCCCCGACGGACGGCTATCGCATCCTGATTCACCACATCGGCATGTCGACCGCGCCCGCGCTGTATCGCAAGCTGAGTTTCGATCCGCTCAAGGATTTCGAGTACATCGGCCAGGTGCTTGATGTGCCCATGACCCTGCTGGTCAAGCAGGGCCTGCCCGTGAATTCGGTCAAGGAACTCGCCGCCTACGCCAAGGCCAACAAGGACAAGATCACCCTGGCCAATGCGGGCCTGGGTGCTGCCTCGCATTTGTGCGGCCTGCTCTTCATGTCGGCGATTGAAGTCGACATGACCACGGTGCCTTACAAGGGCACGGCGCCCGCCATGACCGACCTGCTGGGTGGTCAGGTCGACGTTCTCTGCGACCAGACCACGCAGACCATTCCGCAGATCGCCGGTGGCAAGGTCAAGGCCCTGGCCGTGACCACGGCCCGCCGCCTGGATCAGCTCAAGGATCTGCCCACGGTGGCCGAGTCCGGCATCCCTGGTTTTGACCTCGCGGTCTGGCATGGCATCTATGCGCCCAAGGGCACGCCCAAGGCCGTCACCGAGAAGCTCACTGCAGCCCTGCAGGCAGCGCTCAAGGATCCTGCGGTCGTCAAGCGCTTCACTGACCTGGGCGCCTTCATTGTGCCCCCCGAGAAGCAGACGCCTGAAGGCCTGCAGCGTCATCTCAAGGCCGAGATCGACAAGTGGGCACCGATCATCAAGAAGGCTGGCGTTTACGCCGACTGATCGATCTGACGGACCCTGGCATGACTGCAACGAGCCTCACCCTCACCCGCCCTGACGACTGGCATCTTCATCTGCGTGATGGCGAGGCCCTGGCTGCCGTGGTGGCCGCTTCGGCCCGGCAGTTCGCCCGGGCCATCGTCATGCCCAATCTCAAGCCACCGGTCACGACCGTGGCCCAGGCGCAGGCCTATCGTGAGCGCATCCTTCAGGCGTTGCGGCATGCAGCGCCTGAAGAACCGGCCTGCGCGGGGTTTGATCCGCTCATGACGCTCTACCTCACCGATCGCACCGAGCCCGATGAATTGAGGCGGGCGCGTGAGTCGGGGGTGGTGCAGGCGGTCAAGCTGTACCCGGCGGGTGCGACCACCAACTCCGACGCCGGGGTGACGTCGATGCGTGCCGTGCATCGGGCCCTCGAGGCCATGCAGGCGCTGGGTCTACCCCTGCTCATCCATGGCGAGGTGACCGATGCGCAGGTTGATGTCTTCGATCGCGAGGCGGTCTTCATCGAGACCGTGCTTGAGCCGATGCGCCGGGATTTTCCGGCGCTGCGCGTGGTGTTCGAGCACATCACGACCGCAGAGGCGGCCCAGTATGTCGCGCAGGCGCCGGGCGACATTGGTGCCACCATCACGGCTCACCATCTGCTCTACGAACGCAATGCGCTCTTCAAGGGGGGCATGCGGCCGCATTGGTACTGCCTGCCTATCCTCAAGCGCGAGACCCATCGTCGCGCCCTGCTCGAGGCGGCGACGTCAGGCAGCCCCCGGTTCTTTCTGGGCACCGACAGCGCGCCACATGCGAAGCACCTGAAGGAGCATGCCTGCGGTTGTGCCGGCTGCTATACCGCGCCGCATGCACTCGAGCTCTATGCGGCGGCTTTCGAATCCGTCGGCAGGATGGATCGCCTCGAAGCCTTTGCGAGTTTTAATGGCCCCGACTTCTATCGCCTGCCTCGCAATACCGAACAGGTGACGCTGTCGCGCAAGGCCTGGTCTGTGCCCGAGAGTCTGCCCTTCGGCGAGGAGCGGATCGTGCCTCTGGCCGCAGGCGAATCGCTGGCCTGGAAGTTTCAGGCCTGAGATCAGGTGTGAAGGCGAGCAGGCGGAC
>JBEELY010000189.1:0-3249 GCA_041167925.1 Pseudomonadota bacterium
TCGGGTTGCCCGGGTTACACTGCGAACGAGGCTGAATCATGTCTGAACGATTCGTCATCCCGATCGCCGAACATCGCTACCAAGCCCTGCCTGCGCGCATCCCGGAGCAGTCGGCCCCGCCCACGGGCCTTCTGCAGGATAGCCTCTCGCGCCGGCTTCATGATGTGCGGGTGTCGATCACCGACCGTTGCAATTTTCGCTGTGGCTATTGCATGCCACGTTCGGTCTTCGACAAGGACTACGCCTTTCTGCCGCAATCCTCGCTGCTGAGCTTTGAGGAAATTGTCCGGCTGGTGCGTGCATTCATTGCTCACGGGACCGAAAAGATCCGCCTCACCGGGGGCGAGCCCCTGCTACGCAAGGATGTCGATCGACTCATCGGCATGCTGGCCGAATTGCGCACGCGCTCAGGTCAACCGCTCGACCTTACCCTGACCACCAACGCGTCCCTGCTGGCTCGCAAGGCGCGTAGCCTTCGTGATGCAGGCCTGTCACGCATCACGGTGAGTCTGGATGCACTGGACGAGACCACCTTTCGATCCATGAACGATGCCGACTTTCCGGTGTCGGATGTACTTGAAGGCATTGCGGCTGCGCAGGCGGCGGGCTTTAAGGACATCAAGATCAACATGGTGGTGCAGCGCGATCGTAATGATCACGACATCCTGCCCATGGCGCGCCATTTCCGGCACAGCGGACAGATTCTGCGCTTCATCGAATTCATGGATGTGGGCTCCTCCAACGGATGGCAGATGTCGCAGGTGCTGCCCAGTGCGCAGGTTCGCGACCGTATTCACGCCGAGTTCCCGCTTGAATCCCTGCAACCGAACTATCCCGGCGAGGTGGCCGAACGCTGGCGCTATCGCGATGGCGCGGGAGAGGTCGGCTTCATCTCTTCAGTCACGCAGCCTTTTTGCGGCGACTGTTCAAGGGCCCGAGTGTCCACCGAAGGACGCCTCTACACCTGCCTGTTCGCCTCCCAGGGACATGATCTTCGAGGGCTCTTGCGCACCGGCGCCTCCGAGCTGCAGCTGGCTGCTGCCATTGCTGACATCTGGTCCCAGCGCGATGACCGTTATTCGGTCTTGCGTTCCAACCAGACCACGGGCCTGCGCAAGATCGAAATGAGCTACATCGGAGGCTGAGCCGTGTCCTTTGAAGGCCGGTCTAGCACCGCACCTGAACTCAGGATGTCCCGCGCTGGCAAACCTGCCACCCGCGTCGTACCCGTACTCGACTCACGGGGACAGCATCTGCAGGTCAGCCTCGCCGAAGAACGCGCACTGACCCTCTTTCTCGACAAGCGTGAACTCGTCACCCTGATGACCCTGGGTGACGATCCCGAGCATCTGGTCCTCGGTTGGTTACTCAATCAGCGCCTGATCGACGCTCCCGACGCACTCGCCGCGATTCAGGTCGACTGGACAGTCGGTGCGGCCGCTATCACCAGCCGCATGCTTCAGGACCGGCAGACCACCCTTTGGGAATCGGCCCAGGGCGCCGATCTCCAGGCCCACACCGGTCAGCGAATCGTGACCACCGGCTGCGGTCAGGGCTCGCTCTATGCGGATCTGCTGCATAGCCTCGCGCCCCTGAATCGCCCGGGGCAGCTGCGCGAATCCCAGCTGCAACAAATGCTCGCCCTGGTACGCGACCAGCAAACCCTCTATCGCGAGGCGGGCGCCGTGCATGGCTGTGCCCTCCTCCAGTGCCCTGCAAACCAGGCACCGGTCCTGCTGCGCTTCGTGGAGGATGTCGGCCGCCATAATGCGGTCGATGCGATCGCAGGCTGGATGGCCTTGCACCCTGAACACCGCCAGAACACCGCGGAGCTCGCCTTCTTCACCACGGGCAGGCTGACCTCCGAGATGGTGCTCAAGTGTGCCCAAATGCAGATCGGCGTACTGGTCTCGCGTTCGGGCGCAACCGCGCTAGGCTATGAACTGGCCGGTCAAACGGGCATGCTGATGGTTGCCAGGGCGCAGGGCCAGCACTATCTGGTCATGCAAGGCGCTGACCGCTTCATCCAAGACGCCCCACCTGCATCGCCTGCACGGCAGGACATCACCGGCGTGCTGCTGGCAGGCGGGCTGTCACGACGCATGAGCCCAGAGCAGCCCAAACCGTCCTCCGAGAACCAGCAGCACCACCCTCACGCGGAGATCCCTCTCAATCCAAGTCCGGACAAGGGCTTGCTGGATTTTCAGGGCGAGCCCCTGGCCGCGAGCGTGTTGCGTCGCCTGCAGCCCCAAGTTGGGCCCGTGCTTATCAATGCGAACCGCAACCTCGAGGCCTGGGCGCAATTCATGCATCCGGTCTTGCCTGATCGGCGCGAAGGTTTTGCCGGACCTCTTGCGGGGCTCGAAACCGCCCTGCAGAGCGCAAGCACTCCTTGGGTACTGACCGTGCCTTGTGACGGGCCCTGCCTGCCCGAGGACCTTGTCGATCGACTCGCCGCCGCTGCCGTGCGCGCGCAGGTCCTGGTCGCGAGCGCACGCACTGCCACTCAGTCGCATCCGGTCTACATGCTGGTCCGAAGGGACGCGCTCAGCAGCCTGACCAAGTTTCTGGATGACGGACGGCGTCGGATCGATGCCTGGACAGCCACGCTGCCCCATGTCGAGGTGGTCTTTCCAGACGAGGCCGCCTTTGCCAATCTCAACACCCCCGAAGACTTTGCCCGCGTTCGCCCAGAATGAGCACCGCTTCCACTCCCGAGACATCCGGATCCCATTCGCAGCCTGTCCAGCCCACCTTGGCGCAGGTGCTTGGTGAATTTCAGGGCTTCGATCCGCGCGCAGTCCCTGTCGAAACCGCGCGAGAGGCCATTGCGCGCTTTGTGCAGCCCATCGACTGCATTGAGCAGGTTGCGCTCAGAGCCAGCTTCGGACGCATCCTGGCGCGTGATGTTTTATCGCCCATCGACGTCCCGGCACATGACAATTCAGCCATGGACGGCTGGGCGCTTCGCCATGCCGATCTGGCCCAAACAGGTGAAAGCAGGCTGAGGATTGTCGGAGAGGCGTTTGCAGGCAAGCCCCATCAGGGCGCCCCCGCCGCAGGCCAGGCCATCCGCATCATGACTGGCGCAGTCATGCCAGAGGGCTGCGACACGGTCGTCCCACAAGAACTGACCCGCACGCAAGCCGATGTGGTCGTCATTCCATCCGGCCAGATGGCAGGCCAGCACCGACGCCTGCAAGGCGAAGACCTCGCCCGTGGCCGCCCTGCCCTGTATTCGGGCCGCTG
>JBEELY010000213.1:0-7546 GCA_041167925.1 Pseudomonadota bacterium
ATCAGTTCCGGGCGCCCCGACCAGTCCCAGGCGAAGGTCTCTCGCGAAATCCCCAGGAGCATGCCATGCAGGCTCTTGGGGTGCACCCAGACATTGTCGCGCTCGCTGGCCACATCCGGCCCACGGGGCGTCAGCACCGCGCCTCCTGCCAGCAGACGCTCCTTCAGTTCATCAAAGCGATCGCTTTCCATGTAGCACATGTAGAGGCCATCGCCGCCCCGGCGCTCGACAAAGCGGCGCATGGCCCCCGCCTTGCCTGCAAAGGTCTGGGAGAGTTCGATGCGGTCCAGACGCGCTGGCGGATCGAACAGCGTGAGCGTGCCGGCATAGCCAAAACGCTCGCTACCGATCTCTGAAAACCGAGTGGCGTCCAGGCCGAAGATCTCGCTGTAGCGCGCGCTCACCACCCGCCAGTCGGTATCCAGCGCGTTGGTGGCTTCATAGATGAAGCTCACCGGTCCAACCCGCTCCTTTTCCACCCAGGGCGAGAGCATCATGGGAAAGCCATAGGTACTGGTCGCAGGAATGAAGGCCTGCGTTCCATCGCGCTCGAAGGCCACGCCATGGGCCTGCAGACGCTCAAGCAGCGCCGGCAGACGGGCACTGGCATAGCCGGCCGCAATCAGTCCTTCGCCCCAGCGATCGAGATGCGCCTGTGCGCGGCCTTCGCCGCTGGGCTGGCATAGTTCCAGTTCACTCTCGCCAATGCGCAGGATGCTGCGCTGCGCATTCAGGGCGGCACTCGGCGCCTCGCGTTCAAACCGGGCCCCAAAGAGCCGGACAAACGTTTCAGTGGCGCGCTCGCGGTCTTTAACGGCAAGCAGCATGCGATCCACGCGATCCAGCATGTCGGTCTCCTTATGTCTGCGGTGCAATCCAGTGGTCAACGGCCTGCCGCCATTCGAGCAGCGCAGCCTGCAACGCATCGTACTCCTGCCAGGCCTGGCGCCAGGGCTGCAGGGCGTCGGGCCAGCGCAGGGGTTCGCCCAGACTGTCCAGAATCCTTTCGGCCAGCGGCAGGCTGACGGCAAACCCGCAATCGGCCAGACTGAATTGCGCGCCCATCATCCAGGGCGCAGGCGTTATCAGCGCCGCAATGCGATCGAGCCGATCCTGCAGGTCTTGCCGAAGCGGCGTGAGCGCTGCGCGCCGCGAGGGTTCTTTCAACAAGGGAAAGAGCAAGCGCAGCCGTGGCTCGAACTGGGTGTCATGCAGCCTTGCGATCCAGCGTGCCCGAGCCCTCTCGCGGGGGTCTTTCGGCCGTAGCGGATGCGACTCGAAGACATCCTCCAGGTACTCGAGAATCGCCTCGGACTCCGCCAGAAAAAACCCCTCATGCTCCAGCGCCGGCACCGTGCCAGTGGGCAACCTAGCCCGCCAGGCAGGCGAGCCATAGCCGCCTTCAGGCAGGCGCTGCTCGAAGGCAATGCCGCGCAGGCGCAGGGCCAGCCGGACCTTGGTGGTGTAGGTGGAGAGATGGCTGCCGTAGAGGATCACGGGCCTCCCATCATCGGTACCCATCATCGGCCACCCGAGCGCGCCATGCGCCGCTCCAGGCGCCGCACCAGCCAGGAGGTCAACAGGATCAGCAACAGATACTCGAGCACCAGCGCGCTGTAGATCTCCAGCGGCCGATACTCGGTCACATTGAGTTCATTGGCCCGGCGCGTGAGTTCCTGAAGTCCGATCACGGAGACGAGCGAGCTCATCTTGAGCACATAGACAAACTGGTTGCCCAGGGCCGGCAGGATCACCCGCAAGGCCTGGGGCAGGATGACGAAACGGAAGATGTGTCGTGGCGCTAGCCCGAGCGCTTGTGCAGCCTCCCGATGCCCGCGGGGCACCGACTGAATGCCCGCCCTGAAGATCTCGGCCTCGAAGGCTGCATCGGACAAGGCCAGAGACAGCACCCCTGCCGTGAAGGCACCAAACTGCAGCCCGGACACCACGGGCAGGCCGTAGTACACCCAGAGCAGCAGCACGAGCAGCGGAATGGCGCGAAAGATCTCGACATAGACCCGCGACACGCCCCGCAGCAGGCCCGAGCCGGATAGCGCCGCCAGCGCCAGCGCCAGCCCTAGCAGAACCGAGACGCACAGGGCCGTGACCGACAGTCCGAGGGTGAGCCCGGCGCCGGCCAGCAGAAACTTGAGGTTGGCCGCGCCCTTGTCATTGAAGGGGCTGAGCACATACCAGCCCCAGGAATAACCTGATCCTGCTGACTCGGCCGCACAGCCGGCCAGCAGCAGGATCAGGGCTGCAAGGACAAGCAGCCCGAGGACTGACCTGCTTACTGCTTGTTCAGCCACTTGGCTTCAAGCTGATTGAAGAATCCTTCGGATTTCTTGAGTGCCACCCAGTTGTTCACGAAGGTGAGCCACACCGTATCGCCCTGGGGCAGGGGATAGGCAAAGGGCCGCTTGTTGCGCAGCTCGGCCTTGGGGGCCACACCTAGCACCGCATGGGTCTGCATCAGGGTGCTGGCCTCGACATTGCTGGTGAGTGTGGCCACAGCCCGTCCGGCCAGGACTTCCTGATAACCGGTGGAGGGCTTTTCGACCGCACGCACGGTGGCCTGCGGGAAGTTGGCCTTGGCCTGCTCTTCGAACACGGTGCCGAGCGACACCGCAATGACGACGCCAGGTTTATTGAGATCGGCCCAGGTGCTGAGCTTTCCGGCATCGGCCTTGCGGATCACCGGCACGGCGCCGGTCTCGGCATAGGGGTCGGAAAAGGCCACGGTGCGGGCCCGCGCCATATTCATGGAGGCGCCCGAAAAAATGTCGTAGCGATTGGATGTGATACCCGCTACCAAGGTGGCCCACTCGGCAGGGACCCACTCCACCTTCACGCCCATGTCCTTGGCCAGTTGCTCCATGGCCTCGATGTCAAAGCCGCGATAGCTGTTGGTCGCAGCATCGCGAATAGACATGGGGTTGAAGTCACCGGTGGTCCCGACGCGAAGGGTGCCGCGCTCCAGGATGATCTGCAGACGGTTTTTACCTGCGCCCGCTGCCGGGCCAGAAGCGGGCTGAGCCAAGGCGCTTGAGGCACCCAGGGCAAAAGCCATGGTGGCTGCAGCAAGCAGCGATTTAAACAAGGTCATGAGATGGAGGCGTTTTTTTAGAGGAACCCGGATGGTAACCCCGGCAGTCCGAGTTCATGCGCCTGAATCTGCAATGCAATGACTCTGGAGTAGATGCGGCACTGGGCGAGGCTGCCCGCGTTGAACCACAGACCGGGCTGCGCAGTGGGCCGCCACATATTGCACACCTCGCCTTCGGCATCCAGTCCCCAGACCGGGCCGATGCGGTCAGCGACCTCATCGCCCAGGCTGCGTCTGACCACCTCCTGCGCGCCGTGATAACCCGTGGCGGTAACGATCAGTCGAGCCTCATGCAGACGCCCGTCCCTGAGCCGCAGGCCGCCCGTCTCAAACCCTGCAATCTGGTTGAACTGCAGCAGGCCGATCTCACCCGACGCAATCAGTTCGCTGCAGCCGATGTTGAAGTAGTACCCACCGCCCCGCTGCAGATACATGAGCTGAAACCCGGTGCCCTCTTCGCCCGGCGTGAGGCGGAATCCTTTGGCGGCAAGCGCTTCAAGCAGGGGACGATCGATGTCTTGCGAGATGGCAGTAGCCACCTGGTAGCCCTTCTTGAGTACCGGAAACGGAATGGCGGTGGCCAGCAGATCACAGTCGTCGGTGGGCATGCCCTCCTTGTACATGGCATAGACCCGTTGGGCCTCGCGCAGGCTCACGATATGCGTGGGGCTGCGCTGCACCATGGTGACCTTCGCACCGCGTGCATGCAGGTCTTGCGCGACATCGTGGGCACTGTTGCCGGTGCCGATCACCACCACCGGCTGCCCGCGCCAGGCCGAGCCCTCGGTGTACTCCCCCGAATGCAGCACCGTGCCGCCAAAGCGCTCAAGACCGGCCAGATCCGGGCGTTTGGGGATGGCACTCACGCCGCAGGCAAACACCACATGGCGCGGACGCATACGCCGGATGCTGCCGTCGGCGCGGGTCAGTTCCAGATCCCAGCCATGGGTTTGTGCGTCCCAGCGACCCGAGGACAGGGTGGTCGACATCCAGCAATTCAGCTCAAGCGACTCGGCATAGGTTTCGAACCAGCCCGCGAGCTTGTCCTTAGGAATGAAGGTCGGCCAAGTCGGCGGAAAGGGCATGTAGGGCAAGTGGTTCACATGCACTTCGTTGTGCAGGGCCAGAGAGTGATAGCGCTTGCGCCAGTTGTCCCCCAGCCGCTCCTGGCGGTCGATCACCAGCGTATCGATGCCGGCAGCCACCAGACGCGCCGCCACAGAAAGACCCGCCTGGCCCGCACCCACCACCAGCACGGCAGGATCGCGGTCTTCGTAGCGCTGCGCGCGCTGCCTGCGATCAAGCCAGTTCTCGGTTCCGAATTCCCGGCTTTTGCTCACATCCTGGTCTTGAGCCTGAGAGGCCGCCTGCAGGTTTTGCAGGGAAGTCAGCAGTACCCATGCCCGAAGCGGCATACGGGCATCGCCCGGCACACCGCGCAAGACACCGCTTGCGCGCCCCTGATCGGTCGTGAAGTCGAACATGCACTCCATGACCAGACGCCCTGCCCGCATCACGAAGCGCGGCGCCGTGCGACCTTGCGCCAGACGAAAGTCGCGCGGACGGACCCGATCCACCTGCGCAGCAAGCCCGCTACCGATGGCCTGCAGCCCCGAGCGCGAGCGGATATCCCAGGTAAAGGCCAGCACATCCCGCCAATGGGGATCGGTATCGAACAGAGGCTGAAGATCGCTACCAGGCAGCCGCTGAATTGCCCGGTCAAAGGCCTCGAGCCACTGTACAGCGAGCTCATGCGCCGGCGCAGCAAAGTCAGGATGGTGGGTCACCCAGGCGGGGCTGCTGCCTTGGGAGGAGAGGGGTTCGGCGGGAGCATTCATGGCCATGACAGTACCGAAGGCAGGGGGGCCGGAGCAAGCCGAGACGCCTGACCCGTCGGCAATTTCAGCGATACTTCAGTCCGATCAGGATCAGGGAGACCGTGATGCAAAACCCACATCAAAAACGCACCAGCCTCAGGCTTCTTTCGGGGAGCCTGCTTGGCGCAAGCCTCGGCCTGGGCCCGACTGCCGCCCGTGCGCAGGACAATACGCTGCGCCTGATCGTGCCTTACCCTCCCGGCGGCGCCTCTGATTCCTCTGCGCGCATCATCGCGGCCGAACTGGGCCCACGCCTGAAGCGGCCAGTGGTGGTCGAAAACCGGGTCGGTGCGGGCGGTCGTATCGCCATGCAGCAGATGCGAGCCCTGCCAGCCGATGCCGATGCGCTGGTCTTCGTGAACCCGGCGCTGATGACGCTGGTGCCCAATCTGGTGGCCCAGCCCGGTTACGACGCGGAAGCCGACTTCCAGCCGGTCTCTCAGATCAGTCAGTATCAATTCGTGGTGGCCGTGCCGAGCGGGCATCCCGCCACCAGCATGGCCGCCTTGCTCGACTGGATTCGCGCGCAACCCGACAAGGGCAATTTCGGAGTACCGGCCAATGGCAGCATTCCGCACTTTTTTGCGCTGATGATCGGCGAGGCCGCGAAGGTGAAGGCCACTGTCGTCGGCTACAAGGGCTCCGCGCCACTGGCCACCGATCTGATCGGCGGGCACATCAACATTGCCGTCGATACCCTGGACAGCCTGAGCACCCATCATCAGGCAGGAAGGCTGCGCATTCTGGCCACATCCGCCGAACGCAGGGCCATGGAGGGGGTTCCGACTCTGAAAGAGGCCGGCTTGAACCTCACGGCGGTCGGCTGGAACGCCGCCTATGCCAAGTCCACCATGCCGGCCGAGCGTGTCGCACTCTATGCGCGTGAGATCGCAGCCATCATGCAGCAGCCCGAGATCCGCGAGAAATTCATCCAGATGAAGTCCGAGCCCGTCTCTGCGGACACGGCACGCACACGGGCCACGGTCGAGGCCTTCAAGGCTCAGTGGGTGCCAGTGATTCGTGCGTCTGGCGTGAAGCTCGACTGAGCGCCTGGGCCGTTCTCCAACAAGCGCCCGAGCACTTCTCGAATCAGCCTCAGACCTCTTCAATGCATCAGGCCCCCTCCAGAGCATTCGTTAAAATTCGCCCATGAACACCGCCTACCGAACCCGCCTGCCTGGCACCGCGCTCGATTACTTTGATGCCCGTGCCGCCGTCAACGCCATTGCTCCCGGAGCCTGGGAGGGCCTGCCCTATACCTCGCGTGTGCTTGCCGAAAATCTGGTGCGCCGCTGCGATCCGGCCACGCTGAACGACTCCCTGCGCCAGTTGATCGAGCGCCGGCGCGATCTGGACTTTCCGTGGTTTCCGGCTCGTGTGGTCTGCCATGACATTCTGGGCCAGACCGCACTGGTGGATCTGGCGGGCCTGCGCGACGCGATTGCCGACCAGGGCGGCGACCCGGCCGCGGTCAATCCGGTGGTGCCAGTGCAGCTGATCGTGGATCACTCGCTGGCCGTGGAATGCGGCGGCTACGATCCGCAGGCCTTCGAGAAAAACCGGGCCATTGAAGATCGCCGCAACGAAGACCGCTTTCACTTCATCGACTGGACGCGTCGCGCCTTTCGCAATGTCGATGTGATCCCGCCGGGTAACGGCATCATGCACCAGATCAATCTGGAGAAGATGTCCCCGGTCATCCAGGTGCAACAGGGTGTGGCCTTCCCCGATACCTGCGTGGGCACCGACAGCCACACGCCGCATGTGGATGCACTGGGCGTCATTGCCATCGGTGTCGGTGGCCTGGAAGCCGAGAACGTCATGCTGGGCCGGGCCTCCTGGATGCGCCTGCCGGACATCGTGGGCGTGGAGCTCACCGGACGGCCCGCTCCCGGCATCATGGCCACTGACGTGGTGCTTGCGCTGACCGAGTTTTTGCGAAAGCAAAAGGTGGTGGGCGCCTACCTGGAGTTTCGCGGTGAGGGCGCGGCGGCGCTGTCGCTCGGCGATCGCGCCACCATCTCCAACATGGCCCCCGAATACGGCGCCACCGCCGCCATGTTCTTCATCGACGGGCAGACTCTCGATTACCTCAAGCTCACCGGCCGCGACGATGAGCAGGTGAAACTGGTTGAGACCTATGCCCGCACAGCGGGGCTGTGGGCCGACAGCCTGGCCAGTGCCCAGTACGAGCGCACGCTGTCCTTCGATCTGTCGACCGTGGTGCGCAACATGGCGGGGCCTTCCAATCCGCATGCGCGCGTGGCCACGACCGAGCTTGCCGCCAAGGGCATTGCAGCGCCGTGGCAGCAGACCGCCGGCCAGATGCCCGTTGGCGCGGTCATCATTGCGGCCATCACCAGCTGCACCAACACCAGCAATCCGCGCAATGTGATTGCCGCAGGCCTGCTCGCCCGCAATGCCAATCGAGTCGGACTGCAGCGCAAGCCCTGGGTCAAGACCTCGCTGGCCCCTGGATCGCGTGTGGGTGCCGAATATCTGCGCGAATCCGGCCTGCTGCCCGAGCTCGAGCAGCTGGGCTTTGGCGTGGTGGCCTTTGCCT
>JBEELY010000287.1:0-6166 GCA_041167925.1 Pseudomonadota bacterium
TGGTGAATCTGGCCATGGTGCCTGCCGAATCCGTGGCTGAGCGCGATCGCCTGTTACTCATGTCGCGCAAGCTCTACCGCTTCATGGGCCCGCTCATGATCCTGGCCTTGGGACTGGGGCTGTGGCTCTGGCTGGGCTATGGCATCGGCGGCGGATGGATGCATGCCAAGCTCGTGCTCGTGGTGCTGCTGCTCGGCTATCACCATGTCTGCGGCGCCCATATCAAGCGATTCGAGCGGGGCGAGAACCTGCGCTCGCATGTCTGGTACCGCTGGTTCAACGAAGTCCCCGTGCTCGTGCTGGTTGCCGTGGTGATCCTCGTCGTTCTCAAACCTTTCTGACACCCGAGCCTTCCCCATGAAAACCGTTCACTACTTCTTCACGCCAACCTCCCCCTGGACCTATCTGGGTCATGCCCGCTTTCTGCAGATGGCTGAAGAGCACGGCGCACGCATTCTGCTCAGGCCAGTCGACCTGGGGCGGGTGTTTCCGGTGTCGGGCGGTCTGCCGCTGGCCAAGCGCGCCGCGCAGCGCCAGGCCTATCGCCTGAAGGAACTCGCGCGCTGGCGCGAATTCAGGGGCGTGCCGCTCAACATTCATCCGAAGTTTTTTCCAGCCCCGGCCGATGATGCTGCACGACTGATCATCGCGGCCGATCTGGCCCAGGGCACTGCCGCAGGTCTCAAAATGGCGGGTGCGCTCATGAGCGCGGTCTGGGCCGAAGAGCGCAATATCGCAGACGCAGACACCCGTGCCGCCATCGCGACCGAGCAGGGACTGGATCCGGCCAAGCTGGCTTCCTTTGCCGATCAGGCGGCGGCTGCCTTCGACGCCTACACCGAAGAGGCTATCGCGGCCCAGGTCTTTGGTGCGCCCTGGTATCTGGTGGAGGGCGAGCCGTTCTGGGGTCAGGACCGACTCGAGTTTGTCGAACGCGCCCTGGCTGCCTGATGGCACCTGTACTTCAGTTCTTCGCGCCCTGCCCGCGGGGGCTTGAAGACGCGCTGGTTCAAGAACTTCAGGCACTGGGCGCAGGCCAGGTCCGTGCAACGCCAGGCGGCGTGCACTTCGAGGGCGACCTCGTTCTTGGCATGTCGGCCAATCTGCACTCGAGGCTGGCCAGTCGCATCCTGCAGCGGGTTGCACAGGCTCCGTACCGCAGCGAGGAGGATCTTTACCGACTCGCCCACGATACGCCCTGGGAGCAGTGGCATGCAGCGACCACCTCCCTGCGCATTGATGTGACCGGCGTGGGCGCGCCTGTACGCAGCCTGCAATTCGCCATGCTGCGTATCAAGGACGGCCTGGTCGATCGCCTGCGGGAGCGGTTTGGCGAGAGACCTTCGATCGAACGACAGCGGCCCGATCGCCGCGTGTTTGCCTTTCTCGATGCCCAGCAATGCATGCTGTATCTGGATTGGTCAGGCGAGTCCCTCTTCAAGCGCGGCTGGCGTCGTGACGGCGTCGATGCGCCGCTCAAGGAGAATCTGGCCAGTGGCCTGCTCGCCCTGAGTGGCTGGTCACCGGAACAGGTGCTGCTCGACCCGTTCTGCGGATCAGGCACGGTGGCCATCGAGGCTGCACTGCTGGCCGCAGGGGTGGCACCCGGTGCCCGCCGGCGGTTCGGCTTCGAGCGCATGAAGACCTTCGACCGGGCCCGATGGGATCGTCTGCGCAGTGCCCCTACCCGGGCGCTACCCGCAACACCGACGATCTTCGGATCGGATGTCTCGGAGGCGGCGATCGCAGCTGCACGCGCCAACTATGCCCGCACGGGGCTGCCTGAGGGTTGGGTGCAATGGCGTCAGCGCGATGTCCTGCACCTGGATGCCGCACCCGCCTCCTCGGGCCTGCTGCTCTCCAATCCGCCCTATGGCGAGCGTCTGGAGATCAAGGGCCGCCAGTCGCTTGCCCAGGCCGACGCCTTCTGGCCAGCGCTGGGCAGTGTGCTCAAGCAGCGGTTTGCCTGCTGGACGGTGGCCCTGTTGACCAGCGATCTTGAAGTGCCTCAGCGCATGCGGCTGAAACCCTCCCGACGCACGCCCCTGTTCAATGGGGCTCTGGAGTGCAGGCTGTTTCGCTTTGACATGGTGGCCGGATCGGCACGCCGGCAGGCGGCGACCGAGCCCCAGTCTGCGCCCTAGCCTTTCAGGTTGCCCTCAGACGATCCCCAGAGACTCCGTGCCCTGAAATACATCGCGCTGCTCGCGCTTGCTGTTGAGCTTGATGTTCAGGCGCAGGTCATTGACCGAGTCGGCATTGCGCAGCGCGTCGGCCATGCTGACCCTGCCGGCCTCGAAGAGTTCGAAGAGCGCCTGATCGAAGGTCTGCATGCCCAGTTCGCGCGACTTCTTCATGACTTCTTTGATACCGACCACTTCACCTTTGAAGATCAGGTCGGCAATCAGGGGAGAGTTGAGCATCACCTCGACCGCAGCTGCACGGCCCTTGCCGCTTTCGAGCGGAAGCAGGCGCTGGGAGATCACGCCCCGCAGGTTGAGGGAGAGGTCCATGAGCAGCTGAGCACGCCGCTCTTCCGGAAAGAAGTTGATGATGCGGTCAAGTGCCTGATTGGCATTGTTGGCATGCAGGGTGGCCAGGCAAAGATGGCCGGTCTCAGCAAAGGCGATGGCATGCTCCATGGCATTGCGGTCACGGATCTCGCCAATCATGATCACGTCGGGAGCCTGACGCAGCGAGTTCTTGAGCGCAGCCTCCCAGCTCTCGGTATCTACGCCCACCTCACGGTGGGTAATGATGCAGTTGCGATGGGGGTGAACGAATTCCACGGGATCTTCGATGGTCACGATGTGACCCTGGGAATGCTCGTTGCGGTGACCGATCATGGCGGCCAGCGTGGTCGACTTGCCTGAGCCGGTGGCGCCAACCACGATCACCAGGCCGCGCTTGGCCAGGGCCAGCTCGGGAATGATGCCGGGCAGTTCAAGTTCAACAAGGGTCGGGATCCGGCTCTGGATGGTCCGCAGCACCATGCCTACCCGGCCCAGTTGCATGAAGACATTCACCCTGAAGCGGCCGATGCCGCTAGGCGAGATCGCGAAGTTGAGCTCCTTGTGGGATTCAAACTCGGCGGCCTGCCGATCGCTCATCAGGGCCCGGGCCAGTTCGACCGTGTGCTGCGCACTGAGCGGGGTGGACGAGACCGGCACCAGTTTTCCGTCGAGCTTGATGGCCGGCGGATAGTCAGCAGTCAGGAACAGATCGGAAGCCCCCTTGGAGGCCATGAGCTTGAGCAGATCGCGCAAAAAGCGCGATGCCTGCTCGCGCTCCATGGTGCTCGCACGACCGGTCACGGCGGCTGTTGGCGTGTTGCTCGACGGTTCGGGCATGGCAGACAGATTCATTTGGTTTACCCGAGGAAATTGTCCTTGTTGGCCGCCGCCATGCGGGCATCGGTTTGCGAGATCACGTTGCGGCGTACCAGATCGCTCAGGCACTGATCCAGAGTCTGCATGCCCACCGCGGCCCCGGTCTGGATCGCAGCATTCATCTGGGCCACTTTGGCCTCGCGGATCAGGTTGCGAATGGCAGGCGTGCCGATCATGATCTCGTGCGCCGCCACCCGCCCATTACCATCCTTGGTTCGCAGCAGGCTTTGCGAAATCACCGCCTTGAGCGACTCCGACAGCATGGCGCGCACCATGTCCTTTTCGGCAGCAGGAAAGACATCGATGATCCGGTCGATGGTCTTGGCCGCGCTTGAAGTGTGTAGTGTGCCAAAAACCAGATGCCCGGTCTCGGCCGCAGTCAGGGCGAGCCGGATGGTCTCGAGATCGCGAAGCTCGCCGACCAGGATGATGTCGGGATCCTCACGCAGCGCCGAGCGCAGTGCGTTATCAAAGGACAGGGTGTGCGGGCCAACCTCGCGCTGATTGATCAGACAACGCTTGGGTTCGTGCACGAATTCGATCGGGTCTTCGACCGTCAGAATGTGACCATACTGGCTCTCGTTGACATGGTTGATCATGGCGGCAAGCGTGGTCGACTTGCCTGAGCCCGTTGGCCCGGTAACCAGGATCAGGCCACGGGCCTGCATCGCCAGTTCACTGAAGATCTTCGGCGCATTCAGATCGGCCAGCGAGAGAATCCTGGACGGGATGGTTCGCATGACCGCGCCCACACCGCGCTGCTGGTTGAATGCATTGACGCGAAAACGCGCCAGGCCTGGAATGGCAAAAGAAAAATCGCATTCGAGATGCTGCTCGAAGTGCTTGCGCTGGGCATCATTCATGATGTCGTACAGCATGGCGTGCACGACCTGATGCTCCATCGGCGGCAGATTGATGCGCCTCACGTCGCCATGCACCCGGATCATGGGTGGCAGACCCGCAGACAGATGCAGGTCGGAGGCCTTGTTCTTGACGGCAAAGGCGAGCAGTTCAGCGATATCCATCGAGACGATTCCAAAGGACAATACGGGTCCTGACCAGCCCACCCGGGCCTCGGATCAGCTCACTTCGCCCGCGACGGTACCTTGCATGAGTTCCGAATCCCTGTCTGCCCAGCCTGACGTGCATGGGTCGCCTGCCCCGACGAACGGCACGCACAAACGCTCCACTCCCGGGCACGACGCGCAATCGCGCCTCGATGCGGTGCATCAGCGCATCCGCGCAGCCTGTGACGCAGCGGGTCGCCCTCACCAGGCCGTACAACTGCTGGCCGTCAGCAAAACCTTTGGCATCGAGGACATCCAGGCCTTGGCCGCGCTTGGCCAAACTGCCTTTGGCGAGAACTACCTGCAGGAGGCTCTGGGCAAGATCGAAGCAGCAAGCGCACAAGCGCCGACCGACTCAAACGATAGGCCTGGCCATCACCCAAACGACACTGCCCTTTCGGTGCAGCAGCCCCTGGGGTCGCCGCTGGAGAGGCCCCTTGAGTGGCATTTCATTGGCCCAATCCAGTCGAACAAGACCCGACCGATTGCCGAACACTTCGACTGGGTCCACTCGATCGATCGACTGAAGATCGCCTCGCGCCTCTCAGAGCAACGCCCTGCCGGGCGCGTTCCGCTCCAGGTCTGTCTGCAGATCGATGTGAGTAACGAAGACAGCAAGAGCGGATGCAGTCCGGCCGAAGCCCCGGCACTGGCCGTGCAGATTGCTGCCCTGCAGGGGCTGGTGCTCAGGGGCGTGATGGCCATTCCCGCACCGACGGACGATCCTGTGGTGCAAAGAGCACAATTCAGGCGGGTCCGAGAGACTTACGAGTTGATTCGACAGGCCCTGCCAGGACCGGCGGCCCGCGCTTTTGACACCCTATCAATGGGCATGTCTGGGGACCTGGAAGCCGCGATCGATGAAGGAGCGACCTTGGTGCGCGTGGGAACCGCACTCTTCGGGGCACGCCCTGCGCGCCCCTGAACACGACATCGATTGAAGTTCAGGGCACGATGGACGTGCCCTGGAAAAACTCAGGCCATGCGCTTGAGCGCTGCGGCAAGACGGCTCTTGTGGCGAGCCGCGGCGTTCTTGTGAATGATGTGTTTGTCGGCGATGGAATCGATGATGCGGGTAGAGTCGCGAAACTGCGTGGTGGCCGCAGCCTTGTCACCCGCGGCAACGGCCTTGCGAACCGCCTTGATGGCGGTGCGAAGACGCGAACGCAGGCTAGAGTTGTGCGCGTTTTGCTTGACTGCCTGCCGGGCGCGCTTGCGCGCCGATGCGATATTGGCCATGCGAGAATTCGTCCTTGCGGTCTGAGCCGTGAATCAGGGAAAGCTTTGGAGTTTAAGCCGAATTCGTTGAGTGGGGCAAGTGCTGCCTGGTCCAGCGGGCTGGTGGGGGTTCAATGAGCCTGCTCAAATCTGCCGCGGTGGTCAGCGGGTTCACGCTGCTGTCGCGCATCACCGGACTGGTCCGCGAAACCATCACGGCCACGGTCTTTGGTGCCTCAGCCTACACCGATGCCTTTTTCGTGGCCTTCCGGCTCCCCAATCTGCTCAGGCGCCTGTTCGCCGAGGGCGCTTTTTCCCAGGCCTTCATTCCCATTCTGGCCAGCGCTCGAACGCAGGCCGGAGCCCAGCAAACCCGCAGCATGATCGATGCGGTGGCCACGGTGCTGTTCTGGGTCCTGGTTCTGCTCTCGGGACTTGGCATTTTGACCGCTCCCGCGCTGGTCTGGTTCATGGCCTCCGGCCTGCAGGCCA
>JBEELY010000338.1:0-5167 GCA_041167925.1 Pseudomonadota bacterium
CGCTGCCTGCCCGCGTGGCTGTCAATCCAGCTCGGATTGACGCAACGACCCGCATTGAAGCAGCGGTCCGGACTGAACCCGTGGCCCGGTTCCAGCCCCTGGCCCGGTCCGAGCCCCTGACTCGTTCAGAACCCGCTCGCCAGCCGTCGGTGCTGGCGCAAGGACCGGCTGGAGGGTCGGTGCGTTCGGTGTCTCACAACACGTCGACAATCAATGCCAGTAAAGCCGCGGTGAAAGCTACGGACGATGACTGGGAAGAGTTCTGAGGCCGCCAGGGAGCCCCGCCATGCGCAACAACGGACCCATTACCGACCGCGAACAGGGTTATTCGGCGTCGACCATGCTGGTCTCGATGACCGACCTCAAGGGCCGGATCACCTACGCCAACGCGGCATTCGTACAGGTCAGCGGCTTTAGCCTGTCCGAGCTGGTGGGCAAGGCGCACAACATGGTGCGCCACCCCGACATGCCGCCCGCGGCCTTTCAGGACCTCTGGGACACCATTTCGTCGGGTCGACCCTGGACGGCGTTGGTCAAGAACCGCTGCAAGAACGGAGATTTCTACTGGGTGCGGGCCAATGTCACTCCAGTGATCGAAAATGATGCGGTGGTGGGTTATCTGTCGGTGCGCACCCTGCCCAGCCGGGAAGAGATCGCCGCTGCACAACAGCTCTACGCTTCGATCAACGCCGGCAGGGTTCGCAATGGAAAGTTTGAGGCGGGTCGCTGGGTGCGCAAGGATCCTGCCAGCACGCTGCTGCGCCGCATCCATGCGTCCCTGCCCTTGCGCAATTTCATGGGGCTTGCCTCACTGGCGCTCATTGCACTGGCTGCAATGTGGACAGGCATGAGCCAGGGCCCCTTGCTCTGGGGTGCAAGTGCCCTGTTGCTTTCTCTGGTGACCTTTCTGTCAATGTCCTTCAATCGTCGCGTGGTCGCCCCGCTATCGAGGGTTGCCGACGCTGCCAATCGGGTGGCGGCAGGTGCACTGGGTGCAAAAGCCCAGGTGGATCAGGCCGACATGGTGGGTCAGGTTTCGCGTGCGCTTGATCAGCTGAGCGTCAATCTCATGGCTGTCGTTTCCGATGTGCGCCGCGAGGCCGACAGCATTCGCATCACCACCGCAGAAATTGCCAAAGGCGGTGAGGATCTTTCCAACCGGACCGAGCAACAGGCAGCCAATCTCGAGCAAACGGCCGCAGCGCTGCAACAGTTTGGTGACTCCACCCACGACAATGCAGACCGGACCTCGCAGGCCAGCGTGATCGCGGCACAGGCCGCTGAGCATGCGGTGACGGGCGGTGCTGCGGTCCAGCGCGTGGTGCAGACCATGCGTGATATTGAAGGCAGCAGCCGCAAGATCGCCGACATCATTGGCGTGATTGACGGCATCGCTTTTCAGACCAACATCTTGGCTCTCAATGCTGCAGTCGAGGCCGCCCGCGCAGGCGAGCAGGGGCGCGGTTTTTCGGTGGTGGCTGCCGAGGTGCGCAGTCTGGCCAAACGCAGTGCCGAAGCCGCCAACGAGATCAAGGCGTTGATTGGAGAGAGTGTGTCCCGGGTCGAATCGGGCGTGCAGATCGTGCACGATGCTGGCGGCACGATGCAGGGCATCGTGGAGTCGGTGAACCGACTGGCCGACCTCATCTCCGATATCTCTGTGGCGACCCGTTCGCAAGACTCCGAAATTGATCAGGTCAATTCGGCGGTCGGACAACTCGATGCCATGACCCAGCAGAATGCGGCCCTGGTCGAAGAAAGTGCCGCTGCTGCCGGCAGTCTCAAGGATCAGGCGGATCGGCTGGTCGAGGCAGTCAACGCGTTCAAGCTCCCCGCGGTGCATTGAGCCCGGCATCGCGAGTGACCTCACCATGATCCCTGTCCCTGTCAGTGCGACCACCGCCGTCCTTGCGGCTGCCGATTTCGAGCGTGCCCGCCGCATCATCAAGGAGCGTGCAGGAATCAATTTGCAACCGAGCAAACAGAGCATGGTGCAGGGGCGCCTGACGCGCGTGCTGCGCGAGCATCATCTGGTCGATTTCCATGCCCTGCTGGATGAAGTCGAGCGTGCGGGATCGCCCTTGTGGCAGCCCTTTGTCAATGCCCTGACCACCAATCTGACCTCGTTTTTCAGGGAGGCTTATCACTTCCCGATGCTGGCGCAATTTCTCAAGGACCAGAAGGGCCCGGTTCGCATCTGGTGTTCTGCAGCGTCGACCGGAGAGGAGCCCTGGTCCATTGCGATGACCGCACTCGAAGCGCTCGGGCCCGGGGCATCGGTGAAGATTTTTGCCTCCGATATCGACACCGAAGTGCTCAAAACTGCGCAAGCCGGGGTGTATCCAATCACCAACGACAAGGGACTGAGCGATGCGCAGCGCCGCACGTGGTTCCAGAAAGGGACCGGAGCCAATGCCGGTCTGATGCGGATTCGCCCTGAGCTTGCCCGCATGGTCGAGTTTGCGCAGGTCAATCTGGTGCATGACCCGCTTCGTTTTGCGCAGCCCTTCGATATCGTCTTCTGCCGCAATGTCATGATTTATTTCGATGGTCCGACACAACGTCGGGTGCTCGAACGAATCCACGGCACGATGCGGCCAGGCGCCTGGCTTTTTGCTGGCCATTCAGAAAATTTTTCGGCCCATGGCGACCTCTTTTTATTGCGTGGCAAAACGGTGTACGAACGTCTTGCCGAGCGCGGCCTGAAGGCGGCCGCATGACAGGCGCAGCAACGCCAACACTGGGCACAGGCCTTGCGGGCGTTTCGTCGGATCGCATCAAGGCGATTCGCGCCCGACCGCGTGCCGAATACGAGGCCGGTGCCTTCTATCACGATGCTGCATTCAGGCTCGACGCGGTCAAGCTCATGCCGGGTGAGTATTTCGTGCATGACGCAGACGATCTCTTGCTCACCACAGTGCTGGGTTCCTGTGTCTCGGTGTGCCTGATCGATCGGGTGGCTCATCTTGGCAGCATGAATCACTTCATGCTGCCCGATGGAGGCAGCGCCGGGCGCTATGGCGTCTATGCCATGGAGCTTCTGATCAACGGCATGATGAAGCGGGGTGCGCGGCGTGAACGCTTGCAGGCCAAGGTATTTGGCGGTGGCCATGTGATGAGCAACTTCTCGACCATCAATGTCGGTGAGCAGAACGTGGCTTTCATCGACCAGTTTCTCGCCTCCGAGCGCATTCCGGTGCTCTCTCGCGATGTGCTGGATATTCATCCGCGCAAGGTCTGTCTGTTTCCGGGCAGTGGCCGGGCGCTGGTCAAGAAACTTGCAGTGACCCAGGCCTCGAGCATCGCAAGCCAGGAGGCCGCTGCCAGAGGATCGATGTCACGGCGACCAGCCCAGGCTGCTGCGGGCAGTGTTGAATTGTTCTGAGGGAGAAGGTCTCATGTCGCCGAAAAACGGGATCAGAGTGGTGGTGGTGGATGATTCGGCCTTGGTGCGCAGCATCCTGAAGACGGTAATCGACGCGCAGCCCGACATGAGCTGTGTGGGCGTGGCTCAGGATCCTTATGTCGCGCGCGAGATCATTCGTGAACTCAACCCCGACGTCATCACGCTCGATGTCGAGATGCCGCGCATGGACGGGCTCGACTTTCTCGAAAAGCTGATGCGCCTGCGTCCAATGCCCGTGGTCATGGTGTCGACCCTGACCGAGCGGGGGGCGGAGACCACCTTGCGTGCACTGGAGCTTGGCGCGATCGACTTTGTCGCCAAGCCCCGGCTGGGTGTGGCCCAGGGCCTGCAGGAGATGGCTGCCGAAATCACCGAGAAAATCCGTATTGCCGCCCGTGCGCGCGTGAGTCGCCGCACAGGCATGCCGCCGCCGGTCGCGGCCGGTGCCGCTGCTGGGGGTGAGACGGCCGCGGTGTCCCGATCCTCCGTGGCAGGTCTGGCGGGCATGGGCAGGGTGAGTACCGAGAAGATCATTGCCATCGGATCGTCTACCGGCGGGACTGAAGCCCTGCGCGAGGTCCTCAGCGTGATGCCTGCCGATGGTCCGGCCGTCATGATCACCCAGCACATGCCGCCGGGTTTCACTCGCAGCTTCGCTGACCGCCTCAACGGCCTGTGTCGCATGCGGGTCAAGGAGGCTGAGGACAACGAGCGCATCCTCCCCGGTCATGCCTATATCGCCCCCGGCGGTCGCCAGATGCGCGTGCGGCGCAGTGGCGCCAATTACATGGTGCAGATAGATGACGGCCCGCCGGTCAACCGGCACAAGCCCTCGGTGGATGTGCTGTTCCGGTCGATCGCAGAACAGGTCGGTCGCAATGCCATTGGAGTGATGCTGACCGGCATGGGGCGCGATGGCGCCGATGCCATGCGGGTCATGCGCGATGCCGGTGCCTGGAATCTGGCGCAGGATGAGGCCAGCTGCGTGGTGTACGGTATGCCGCGTGAGGCCGTTGCAGCGGGCGCTATTGACGAGATTCTGCCGCTTGGCAGAATTGCGGAGCACATCTTGGCCCGTCTGCGGGAGTCGGGGCCCATCCTGTCAAGGGTGTAAGGGAACGGCCTCAGCGCAGCGACAAGTCTTGCCGCAAATCGAGACCGGCCCGCGCGATGCGGCAGGCCCTCAGGGGCTAAAGCGTGCAAGCAGCTGTGCGAGGGCATCGGCCATCGGGCGTTCGATCCAGGGCAGGCCTACCACCAAGAGCACCATGCCGGCCCCGATGGTGAGCGGAAAGCCCACCGAAAAAAGACTCAGCTGGGGCGCCACGCGGGTCATGACGCCCAGCAGCAGATTCACGAACAGGATCAGGGCAAGAAAAGGCGTGGCGATCAGCAGCCCGAGCGCAAAAATTTCAGCCCCGAGGGCGATCGGATCGAAGCGACTGGCAAACGCAAAAGGAACGTCGCCCACCGGCAGGACGGAAAAGCTGCGCAGGGTGGCCGCGATCAGCAGCAGCGGGCCATTCAGAGCAACGAAGACCAGGCTGGCCATGGTGTTCATGAAGCTGCCCACCGCATTGCCCTGGCCGCCCTGAGGATCAAAGAAGCCTGCAAAGGACAGACCCATCTGCAGGCCGATCACCTCTCCCGCCAGGTCGAATGCCGCGAAGGCCAGACGTGCCGAGAAACCGATGGCCAGACCGAGCAGCACCTCCTGCGCAACAAAGCCAAGGGTGCTCAGGCTAATGATGGACAAGCCCG
>JBEELY010000350.1:0-4791 GCA_041167925.1 Pseudomonadota bacterium
GCCCATGGGCTTTTATGCGCCTGCACAGCTCGTGCGCGATGCCCGTGAGCACGGCATTGAGGTGCTGGCACCCTGCGTGCTCGACAGCGACTGGCCATGCCGGCTCATCGAACGCGGCAGCGTCCCGCCCCAGATTCACAACGCGGTCGACTGGCGCCCCCAGCCCGCGGTACGCATGGGCCTGAATACCCTGCATGGGTTGAAGCAGGAGACCGCCCTGCGACTGATCGAGGTCCGCCAAGCCCGCCTGCGCGCCGGCCACCAGCCCGCCTTTGAGAGCCTGAGCGATCTGGCCCATGCTGTACGCCTGCAGCGTCATGAACTCGACCTGCTCGCACAGGCCGATGCCCTGCGTGCGCTGGCTGGCCACCGGGCCCAGGCCGCCTGGTCGGCAGCAGCACTCGCTCCCTTGCCCGGGCTACTGGCAGGTCACCATGCACAGGAACCCGCACTCATCTTGGCCGAGCCGCCAGTGGCGCAGGAGGTTTTTGCTGACCATCGCGCACACGGGGTCTTCATGAAAGCGCATCCGGTCTCGCTCGTGCGCGAGCCTCTCTCGGCCTTCGGCGTACAACCTGCCACCGTGCTGCGCAGCTATCCCGACGGAAGACTGGCCCGTGCCAGCGGCCTGGTCACCCACCGTCAGCGGCCGGGCACGGCCAGCGGTGTTGTGTTCATCACGCTTGAAGACGATACCGGTCAGATCAACGTGATCGTCTGGCCGCAGCTGTTCGAACGCTATCGCAAGGAGGTCCTGCAAGCCCGGCTGATGACGGTCTTTGGCGTATGGCAAGCCGATACCAGCACCGGCGGCCAGGTGATGCATCTGGTAGCGCGCCGCGTGCTAGACCATACCGGACTGCTCGCAGAGCTCCACACCCGCAGCCGTGATTTTCACTGAGCTGGCCGCCTCGACACCGACTCTCGTCGGGCTCTGATAGTCACCCGGCCCTGCGCTGGGGCATGATGGGCCTCTTTGGTGAGACCCATGCCCAGACACAGCCCCGAATCCCATCGCTCCTCCCACACCGGATGGCTGCGCGCCGCCGTCATGGGCGCCAATGACGGCATCGTCTCTACCGCCAGCCTGGTCATGGGTGTGGCAGGCTCCGGGGCAGATCAGGACGCCATCCTGCTGGCCGGCCTGGCCGGGCTGGTGGCCGGGGCCATGTCCATGGCCGCAGGCGAATATGTCTCGGTCAGCTCGCAGGCCGATACCGAACACGCTGATCTTGCCCGTGAGCGCCACGAACTGGCGCATCAGAATGAGCACGAACGGGCCGAGCTGGCTGCCATCTATGTGGACCGCGGGCTCACACCCGATCTGGCCCGCGAGGTGGCCGATCAACTCATGGCGCATGATGCACTCGGTGCGCATGCCCGCGATGAACTCGGCATTGTGGAATCCCAGCGCGCCCGACCCGTTCAGGCCGCGCTGGCCTCGGCAAGCACCTTCGCCGTCGGCGCCGCCGTGCCACTGCTGTCAGTGTGGCCGACAGACACCGCCCGCATTCCCGCAGTGGTCACCCTGGTCTCGCTGCTGGTGCTCGCCCTGATGGGCGCAGTGGCGGCACGGATCGGCGGCGCGAGCCCGCTACGCGGTGCAGGCCGCGTGGTGTTCTGGGGTAGCTTTGCCATGGCCCTGACCTGGGCCGCTGGCCATCTGTTCGGCGCGGTGGTCTGAGTGTGAGTTCGGTTCGGCTCGGTGGTCTGAGTGTGAGTTCGCTCAGTCACGCACCGAAAACTGCAGGTTCATCTGCGCTTTGGGTGCAGACTCCTCAGAGCCCCCTTCGGCTGTCCCCAGGCGGCCACGTTCGACGCGATCGAGGAACTCGGGCGTGACATCGCCAGTCAGGTAGACCCCATTGAAGCAGGAGGCCTCGAAACGCTTCAGATGCGGCCCAAGGTCGCTGACAGAACGTTGCATCGCGTCGATGTCCTGATACACCAGCGCATCGGCACCGATCGATCGACAGATCTCTTCGTCACTACGACCACTGGCAATGAGTTCGGCCCGGGTCGGCATGTCGATACCGTAAACATTCGGATATCGCACCGGCGGGGCTGCAGAGGCGAAGTAGATGCGGTTGGCCCCAGCCTCGCGGGCCATCTGCACGATCTCATGCGAGGTGGTGCCACGCACGATGGAGTCATCGACCAGCAGCACGTTCTTGCCCCGGAACTCGATACTCATGGCATTGAGTTTCTGGCGTACCGACTTCCGGCGCGTGGCCTGCCCCGGCATGATGAAGGTTCGGCCGACGTAGCGATTCTTGATAAAGCCCTCGCGATACGGCAGGTTCAACTGGTTGGCCAGCTGCATGGCCGACGGACGCGAGGTATCAGGAATCGGCATGACTACATCGATATCGCCAGCCCACAACTCACGCTTAAGCTTCTCGGCGAGGTATTCGCCCATCTTGAGGCGGGCGTCATAGACCGACACACCGTCGATCACCGAATCGGGCCGGGCAAAGTAAACGTATTCAAAAATGCAGGGATTCAGTGAGCTCTGTACAGCGCACTGGCGCGAATGAAATCCGCCTTCAAGATCGATGAATACCGCCTCTCCCGGTGCGATGTCGCGGACCATCTGAAAGCCCAGACCCTCGAGGGCGACCGATTCCGAGGCCACCAGATATTCGACCCCCTGATCGGTATTGGCTACGCCGTAGCACAGCGGGCGGATGCCCAGCGGATCACGAAACGCGAGCACGCCATGCCCGGCAATTTCGGCCACGCAGGCGTAGGCGCCTCGCACGCGCTGCTGCAAGGCGCTAACCGCTCGAAACAGGGTGTCCGGATCAAGCGACACGCCTACCGCAGCCGCCTGCAACTCATTGGCCAGGACATTGAGCAGGACTTCGGAGTCGGAGTCGGTGTTCACGTGCCGGCGGTCACGCCGGAACATTTCGTCCTTGAGCTGCTCCGAATTGGTCAGATTGCCGTTGTGCGCAAGGGTGATGCCGAAGGGGGCATTGACGTAAAACGGCTGCGCCTCTTCGTCGTTGTTGGCTGAACCAGCCGTGGGATAGCGAACATGCGCAATACCCGTGCGTCCTGGCAGGCCGCGCATGTTGCGGGTTCTAAAGACATCGCGCACCTGGCCGCTACCCTTATGCATGCTAAAGGCCTGCCCCGTGCAGGTGGCGATGCCCGCTGCATCCTGACCGCGATGCTGCAACAGCAACAGCCCGTCATATAACAACTGGTTGACGGGGGTCCTGGCCACCACGCCGAGAATGCCGCACATCGTTCAGAGCTCCGGTTCAGGTCCTGCGCACACCACTGAGATTATCGGGGACCCAAGGTTCGGCCCATTTCACCAATGCATCGAGCAGCGGCCTAGACCAGGCCTGCTGCCACTCGACATGCCTGGAATAACCCATCAGGTGAGCGGGCAAGGCGACCACCAGAACGATCAGGAGCGCCCGGGCGAGACCCAGCGCCGCACCAAGCAGCCGATCAAGCGAGCCGAGCCCGATCCCCTGTAGGGTACGGGCCGCAAGCGTGCCAAGCACTCTGACTGCTACAAACACCATCAGGAAGACGATCACGGCGAGTAGCGGCCGGGGCCATCCCTCGGGCAGCCAGCCGCCCCACCAGGCCAGAGCGAGCGGTACGCCGAGCAGGGCAAGAATCCAGGAAGCGAGTGCAAAGACGGTTCGCACCAAACCACGAAACACCCCCAGCAACAGCGACAGCATGATCACGAGGACCACGAAAGCATCCCAGGCGGTGAAATTCGGGATCGTGATGTCGCTCATGCGTTTGGGAGTGCGACTGCGCTCATTGCGGATTGACCACCACTGCCTCAAGCCCGGCGGCCTTGAGCCGCGCACGCGCCTGCTCGGCCGCCTCTCGGGTCGCAAATGGCCCCACTCTCACGCGGATGCGCTCACCGCGCTCGGTCTCGATGGTGTCGCTATAGCCCTTGAGGCCTGCCGCCTTGACACGATCAAGGGCTGTCGTCGCACTGGCCGTCTGCCTGAAGGACCCCACCTGAAGGATGATCCGCCCTGTGGCCTCACCCTTGGCACTGCCTTTGGCACCTTCCTTTTTAGCCGTACCTTCGCTGTTCTCCTTGGCGGGACGTCTCTGCGCAGCATCTTTGGCACCCTGCCTGCCGCTGTCCTTTGTACTGTCCTTTGTACTGTCCTTTGTACTGTCCTTGGCGCTGTCCTTGCTGCCATCCTTTGCGCGGGCATCGCTTCTGGGGGAGACCTCGGGCGGTATGGGAGGCTCCTGCGACGGTGCAGCCTGTTGCGCAGTGGAGAACGGAGCCGCTGCATCGGCCTGCCGGGGTGGCTGGACCGGAGCGCTCTGAGGCTCCGATCTGGCAACCGGCCCTGCTGGCGCTACGGCCGAGGAAGCTGTCGGCGAGGCGGAGGACGATGCGGACGATGCTACCGGCGAGGCTGCTGACGAAGCCATCGGCGTTGCTGTCGTCGTGGTGACATCTCGACCCTGCAGGGTGATACGGGCGTCCGCACCGCCCTTGCTGGGCTCAGGACTGAGCAACATGGGCACTGCGATAGCGGCTGCAAGACACAGCACCAAAGCGCCAATCAGGCGATGACGGGCCGTGCGCTTCTGCGGCAGGGACGGATCGAGTTCGGCAGGGTCGGAATCGGAGTCCGGCATGCGAACTCGGGAAGTCGTGGCCTTGGCCATGGGATCAATGGTCCGCAGAAAACTCAGGGCCGGGCCAGTACATCGCCCACCGTCAGGAAAGACCCGAAGACAACGATCCTATCATTCTCGTCTGCCTGCTCTCTGGCGAAGGCGAGT
>JBEELY010000370.1:0-4037 GCA_041167925.1 Pseudomonadota bacterium
GGCGCCGAGGCCGCCCCGGTGGGCTGATTCGGGCCGCGCAAAAAGAAACTCGCGAGCGTCAGGTATTCATCGCGCGACTCGCCCAGGCTGATCCTGGTTTTCAGGCCAGGCCGGGGCTGACCACTGACCAGCAGCCGTTGCACGGCCGTTTTCAGACGCAATCGGGCATCGACATCGAGACCATCGTCAAAGTCGACATGGGCAAGCGACTCCATTGCGAGCAGGTCAGCCCGCCAATGCTCGGAGAGCTGCACTCCGAACTTGAGGATTCCGGAGTGTTGACGGATTCCATCTGCATCCGGGTCATGAACGGGCTTGCTGACGAAGTTTGTACAACCCGAGTCGGCGCAATATCCGGTGTTGGTGCGATTGTTGGCATTGGTCGCGGAAATGCCGCGCTGGGCCAGACTGGACACATGGGCGCTGAGATCGAAGCGATCGCTCTTCCAGCTCACCCCGACATCGGCCTGCCGATGTGCGAGCGAGCCCGCGGTGAGGCTGGCCTGGCCGCGCAGCCTCGGCTCGGCAGACTGCGTGAACAGCTGAATGACGCCGGCGGCGGCATCCGCGCCGTAGAGGGCCGACAAGGGCCCCCGAACGACTTCAATGCGATCCAGGGAAGCCAGAGGCAGATTGTTCAGGGTCGGCTGCCCCGAATCGACAAAGCCCAACCGGATGCCATCGACCAGCAAGAGGGTATGGCGCGACTCCATGCCCCGGATGAAGAGCGATCCGGGCTGACCCAGCCCGCCCAATGCGCTGGATTGAATGCCTGGGCTTTGTGAAAGGATTTGCGACAGCGACAGGCCCGCAGATCGACCGAGTTCCGAGCGGGGAATGACAGTCACCTCGGCGATGGCGTCGTCGACACGCGTTTCGGTCCGCGTGGCAGTGACCACGACCGGCTCAAGCCCGGGGCGTGTTTGTGCTTCAAGGGTGTTGTGAATCAGGCTGAGGGAAAGGCAGACGGACAAAGCGCATGCGGCCGACCGGGTCGGCAGACAAGAAGCGTTCATGATGAACAAAGGTCCCTGATGTCGTTCGGGCCCGCTTCCCCGCAGGCTCGAACCTTACGGCGTGCCGCTTGCACGGCGCGCCACCTGTTGGCCGGTATCCGGGCTGGCGGATGCGACCTGTGCGACCTTCCCAGAGCAGGGCTCCAGTGGCAGCTTGCACAAGCGGGACACGCTGGCGTGTCCGTCCGCTGACCGTTGCGGGGGCAGCGCAGGCCGGGCGCGCTCCGAAGGAGTCTGCCTTCCTGCTTCCCGTTTACCCCGATGCCCATTGAGGCGGGCATCAGGCACCAACCTGCGAACGATACCACCCAAGGCCGCGGTGATAACCTGCGCCGCATGCCAGAACCTTTCATCCTGCTGCAACACCTGCTGCCCAAGCGCGCCCTCACAGAAACGCTGGGCCGACTTGCGGCCGCCCGTGGTGGCGCTGTCACAACGGCGGCCATCCGCGCCTTCATTCGTCGCTATCGGGTCGACATGAACGAAGCGGCGGATCCGCGTCCGCAGGCTTATGCCACCTTCAATGACTTCTTCACGCGAGCGTTGCGCGAAGGCGCCCGTCCGATCGGCGATGCAGACTGGGTCTGTCCGGTGGATGGCGCAGTCAGCCAGCTGGGTCCGATCGAGTCGGGACGGATCTTTCAGGCCAAGGGTCACGCCTACGATTGCGCGGCCTTGCTCGCACAGGGCGGCGGGGCGGGCAAGGGCGCAGGTCAAGGCGCGGATCAACATGACGATCGAAGCGTCGCGTCGGGCCGCGCCCATGACGCCGGTGTCTTCGCGGGCGGACAGTTCGCGACGATCTATCTGAGCCCGCGCGACTATCACCGCATTCACATGCCCTGTGCGGGCGTATTGCGCCACATGTGCCACGTACCCGGCGCGCTGTATTCGGTCAATCCTCTGACTGCCCAGAACATCCCTGCGCTGTTCGCCCGCAACGAACGGGTGGTCTGCCACTTCGACACGGATCATGGTCCGATGGTGCTGGTGCTGGTGGGCGCCACCATCGTGGGCAGCATGGCCACCGCATGGCACGGGCTGGTCAATCCACCACGGACCGGGCAGGTGCGACGATGGGACTACGCTCCGGGCGCCGTGCCCTTGAAGCAGGGCGAGGAGATGGGCCGTTTCCTGCTCGGGTCTACGGTGATCCTGCTTTGGCCTGCTCGCACCTTGCGCTTTGAAACTGGCTGGTTCGCGGATCGCCCTGTGCGTCTGGGCGAGTCAATGGCGCAACGAATGGGGGCCGCAGACGCAAATCACCTTGAAACCCGCACCAATCCTCACACTTCATGAGTAGAATCGGCTCGTCGCGCAGGTGGGTGCTTCCCTGAGGGCGCAAGCCGGCCCGCATCGAGATCAACAACCGCGCACTCGCAGGCGACACCCCACCTACAGGAGCTCATTGACCCATGGCCACCACCAAGAAGCCCGCAGCCAAGAAACCCGCAGCCAAGGCCGCACCCGCCGCCAAGAAGGCAGCGCCTGCAGCCAAGAAAGCCGCTCCCAAGGCGGCAGCAGCAAAGCCCGCAGCAGCAAAGCCGGCAGCCCCCAATGTGAAGCCGGCGCCCATGAAGCCGATCGCCAAGCCCCTTAACAAGACGGGCCTGCTGCAACATGTGGCCGAGCATGCCGCAGTCGAACTGAAGGCAGCCAAGGCCGTCATCGCCAGCCTTGAGGCCACCATCCTCGCCTCGCTGCACAAGAAAGGCGCCAAGGGCTTCGTGTGGCCCGGCCTGTTCAAGGCCACCCTGGTGTCCACGCCGGCCCGTCCCGCGCGCAAGGGCATCAATCCCTTTACCAAGCAAGAGCAGATGTTTGCCGCCAAGCCGGCCAGCGCCAAGATCCGCATCCGCGCTCTGAAAAAAGCCAACGAAGCGATCAAGTAAGCATCGATCCGCGAAGGCGAGCCATGCTCGCGATCAGGGACTGCGTACGAGCCGCACACTGCGACTCGCACTGCCCCGGCAGGCCGGCCATCAATCGCCCTTGATGCCGGCCTGTTTCACAACAGCCGCCCACTTCTCGGTCTCAGCGCGCACATAGTCGGCAAACTGGACCTGGGTCCAGGCCTCAGGCGCACCTCCCATCTCATTCAGACGCTGGCGTACCGCCGGCAGGGCGAGCACGGCACTGACTTCCTTGTGCAGGGTCTGCAGCACGCTTGGGGGCGTGCGTCCCGGTGCAACTAGGCCCACCCAGACCTGTACTTCAAAGCCTGCAAAGCCCTGCTCGGCAATTGTCGGCACATCGGGCAGTTCGGGCAGGCGTTTTCCACTGGTCACGCCCAGTGCCCGCAGCTTTCCGGCTCGGATCTGCGGCAGGGCGGTGACGAGGTTGTCGACCATGACATGCACCTGCCCGCCGATCAGGTCGGTGAGTGCGGGCGTGGCGCCTTTGTAGGGCACATGGGTGAGGTCGATCCCCGCCCGCATCTTCAACAGTTCGCCGGCCAGATGGCCCGAAGTGGCCGTGCCTGAGGAGGCCAGTACGAGAGCACCGGGTCGGGCCTTGGCCAGGGCCACCAGTTCGGGCACGGTGCGGGCCTGCACCCCGGGATGCACCAGCAGGACATTGGGCGTGGAGACCACATGCACCACCGGCGCGATGTCGGCCGGGGTATAGGGCAACTTGGGGTAGACGCTGTAGTGCGCCGCATTGGGGCCGATGCTGCCCATGGCCAGGGTATGTCCGTCGGGCTCGGCCCGCGCCAGGGCATTCATGCCGATGATCTGGCTGGCTCCGGCCTTGTTTTCGACGATCACCGGCTGACCGACGGTTTTGGTGAGTTCAGCTGCGATCAGCCGGCTGCATTGATCCAGAATGCCGCCGGGTGCTGCGGGCACGATGATGGTGATGGGCTTGCTGGGGAAGGTTGCGTTCTGCGCATTTGCAGTCCGTGCAAACGGGGTCAGGGCGGGCAGAGCCGCAAGGGCGGTCGTGCGCAACAGGGCGCGTCGATGGGATGGACCAGGCATGGATGTCTCCTCGACGGGGATCGGAATGTCCACCGTTTTC
>JBEELY010000421.1:0-4275 GCA_041167925.1 Pseudomonadota bacterium
TTGTAGACCCGGTTCCAGCGCTGGAGCAATTCAAGAAAATGCTCAAGGGCCGCGATGCGATCGGGCGCCAAGGACAAACCAATGTCGCGCAGACCCGCGCTCAGAGTGACCTCGGACGCTGTCTTCCGCTTGGGCCCAGGAATCTGCCGGTCAGCGCCAAAGGCCTGCTGACGGCTCGCCAGTAGATCAGGCGGCATGCCGCACCTTGCCTGAGCGAAGCCGTTTGAGGTGAATCAGAAGAAGGGAAATGGCGGCAGGTGTAATGCCCTGGATACGCGAGGCCTGGCCGACGGTTTCGGGTTGATGCTGAGCCAGTCGCTGACGGGCCTCGAAGGACAGACCGGTAATGGCTGACCAGTCGAGATCGCCGGGAATGGGCTGATGGGCCTGGTGGGCCTGTCGCTCCACCTCCTGCTGCTGCCGGTCGATATAGCCCTGATACTTGAGCTGAATCTCTACCTGTTCAGCCACTTCGGGGGCGATCGTCGAGCCAGACCGCTCGGAGGGGGGCATTAAATGAGACGATGGTATGCCATCCCTATTTCGCTCGGCCTGTGGTTTGGTCTGTAGTTCGGCCTGTAGAGCGTCATGAAGGGCGACCACATCGGCGTAGCGCACTTCGGGCCGACGAACCAGATCCGCCAAGGAATATTCGCGCTCAATCGGCACGCCCAGCACCGCAATAGCCCGAGCGGCATCGAGGATCCTTGGATTGACCCAGGTGCTGCGCATACGCTGAAGCTCTGCCTCGATCGCATCACGCTTGCGGCAGAACGCATCCCAACGGACATCGGGCACGCAGCCCAGCGCCCTGCCCTGCTCGGTCAGACGCAGATCCGCATTGTCTTCACGCAGGCTCAGCCGGTACTCGGCCCGACTGGTGAACATGCGGTAGGGCTCACTGACACCGCGGGTGATGAGGTCATCCACAAGGACCCCGAGATAGGCCTCATGACGCTGAGGGCACCAGGCATCGCGCCCCGATACCTGCAGCGCTGCGTTCAGTCCTGCAAGCAGGCCCTGCGCCGCAGCTTCTTCGTATCCCGTGGTGCCATTCACCTGCCCCGCCAGAAAGAGGCCCTGCAGGGTCCGACTCTCTAGCGAAGACTTGAGCCCGCGCGGATCGAAGTAGTCGTACTCGATGGCATAGCCAGGGCGCAGGATATGGGCGTTTTCTAGACCCTCCATGGATCGGACCATTTCGATCTGCACGTCAAATGGCAGACTGGTCGAGACCCCGTTCGGATAGACCTCATGGGTGGTCAGGCCTTCCGGCTCCAGAAAAATCTGGTGCGACGACTTGTGCGCAAACCGATGAATCTTGTCTTCAATCGAGGGGCAATAGCGCGGGCCAACGCCTTCAATCACCCCGGTATACATCGGCGAGCGATCAAGACCTGCGCGAATGATCTCGTGGGTCCGCTCATTGGTGTGTGTCACCCAGCAAGGCAGTTGCTGCGGATGTTGATCAGCCCGCCCCAGGAAAGAAAATACTGGGATTGGATCGGAATCACCCGGCTGCACCTCCAGACGAGAAAAGTCGATACTGCGTCCGTCAATACGGGGTGGGGTGCCCGTCTTCAGCCTGCCCTGCGGCAGCGCCATGGCTTTCAGGCGGGCGCCCAGGGATTGCGCTGGCGGATCACCTGCGCGGCCTGCCGGGTAGTGCTGCAGGCCCACGTGAATCAAGCCATTAAGAAAAGTACCCGCGGTGAGAACAACTGCGCGGGCGCGAAATTGGAGTCCGATCTGCGTGACCGCGCCCACCACACGATCGCCCTCGAGTAGCAGATCGTCTACCGGTTGCTGGAACAACCAGAGATTGGGTTGATTTTCGAGTCGGGTACGAATGGCCTGGCGGTAAAGCACTCGATCAGCCTGGGCACGCGTCGCCCTAACGGCCGGGCCTTTGCTCGAGTTCAGAATCCGAAACTGGATGCCCGCCTCGTCGGTCGCCTCAGCCATGGCGCCGCCCAGGGCATCCACTTCTTTGACCAAATGCCCCTTGCCAATCCCGCCGATGGAGGGATTACAAGACATTTGCCCAAGCGTTTCCAGGTTGTGGGTCAGCAGGAGGGTACGAACACCCATGCGCGCAGAGGCCAGAGCCGCCTCGGTTCCCGCATGGCCACCGCCCACCACTATCACGTCAAATTGCTCAGGAAAATGCATGCCTGTCGACCTTAAGACCGGACGCGGATTATAGGCGGGCCAGGCGCACCTTGTCGCTGCTACAAATGGCTAGTCGGCAGTATTGCGCGGCGCTGACTTGCGCAGCGGAGCCTCGAAAGGCCAAGGACCACCGCATCATCGTCGCGCTGCGTCTGGCTCGGCCGCTTGGAGCGCCGAGCGTAATGCCGGTCAGCCCTGCGCGTTGTTTCACGTGAAACGTACTCCGGTTCGGTTTCACGTGAAACGCAAAGCCAGCGAGCACCGCTACTAGGTCACAGGCGCGCACTCCGCGCGAGACAAGGTTGGCTTCAAACGTCTAGGCGCCCTGCACTGCGCTGATCGCCCCGTGGCATTTCCCCCGTTCACGCAGTACCCAAGAACGTAAGGCGGTCTCGAATGTCCTTCAGAAACCCTGTCTAGGCGATCCGGTTTCACGTGAAACAACCGATCAGCCAAAAAGATCGTCGACGAACAAGGCGCTTAACACCTAGCGCCGCAGGTCCTCTCGAAGCATCTCAGCACCCCGCTCAGCCAGCATCAGGGTCGGCGAATTTGTATTACCAGAGGTAATGAAGGGCATCACCGAAGCGTCAATCACCCGTAGCCCTTGCACCCCGCGGACCCTCATACGGTGATCCACGCCTGCATAACGATCGCCATCCGGGCCCATCCTGGCCGTGCCGACCGGATGAAAAATAGTGGTGCCAATCTCACCAGCAGCCTGGACCAGCTCCTCCTCCGTCTGAGCCTGCGGACCCGGCTTGAACTCCTCGGGCCGATACTGCGCCATCGCAGGCATTTCCATGATCCTGCGCGTCAATCGAATGGCGTTGGCTGCGACTGCCCGGTCCTCCGGATCGCTCAGGTAGTTGGGCCTGATCTCTGGCGCCTCGGAGGGGTGGGCGCTTTTGGCCCGAACCCAGCCGCGGGACGCCGGCCGCAACTGACAAACCGACGCTGTGATGGCAGGAAATCGATGCAGAGGCTCCCCAAACCGGTCCAGCGACAAGGGCTGCACGTGATACTCGACATCGGCTGAAGTCGCACTCGGACCACTGCGGGCGAAGGCGCCCAGCTGGCTCGGAGACATCGTCAAAGGACCACGACGCCAGAGCGCATATTGCAGGCCCATCCGGGCCTTGCCAATGAGACTGTTGGCCTGACGGTTGAGCGTCTCAACACCCTGCACCTTGAACGCCATCCTCAGCTGGAGGTGATCTTGCAGGTTCATGCCGATGCCTGGGCTGTCATGCACGACCGGCACACCGATCTCCCTCAGCCATTCAGCAGGCCCGACCCCGGAAAGCTGGAGCAAATGAGGCGAACCGATCGCACCCGCAGCGAGTACCACCTCGCCACGTGCACGAACGAAGCCAGGCTGCCCGTTCAAAGGAATATGCCCCGGCTGATCCGCACGGCCGGCTCCTCGGACAACATCGACGCCCATGGCCCGATCGCCCTGAAAGCAGACCCGACTGACCTGAGTATTGGTCCAGACCGTAAGATTCGGTCGATTCTGCACCGGCCTCAGAAAGGCTTTCGATGCATTCCATCGAACCCCTTTGCGCTGATTGACTTCAAAGTAGCCACAGCCAAAGTTATCGCCCCGGTTGAAGTCATCGGACTTGGGAATACCTGCCTGCAGTGCCGCCTCCTGCCAGGAATCAAGCACCTCCCAGGAGATCCTCGGCCGCTCAACCCGCCACTCTCCACCATGACCATGGAGCGGGTCGACCGAACCATCATCGCGACCGTGATAGTCCTCATGCCGCAAAAAATAAGGCAGGACCTCATCCCAGGACCAGCCCGGATTTCCTGCCTGGACCCAGCGGTCGTAGTCCTGCCGCTGGCCGCGCATGTAAATCATGCCGTTGATGGACGAGCATCCACCCAGCGTGCGGCCACGGGGGTAGCCGAGAGCGCGGCCATTCAGTCCAGCCTCTTCGGTGGTGCGATAGCGCCAGTCGGTCCGGGGGTTATCGATGCAGTACAGATAGCCCACGGGAATGTGAATCCACATCCAGTCGTCGGCGCCTCCGGCCTCGATCAGCAGGACCTTGCAGCCAGGGTCGGCTGAAAGTCGATTGGCGAGCAGACAGCCTG
>JBEELY010000485.1:0-3315 GCA_041167925.1 Pseudomonadota bacterium
GCGACATTCATTTCGAAGGCAAGTCCATTACGGCCACGCCGGCCCATGACATGGCCGGCCTGGGCATCGGACGCACCTTCCAGAACCTGGCGATGTTCAAGACCATTTCGGTCGAACGTAACGTCATGATCGGCGCGCATAGCCGCTCCAAGGCGGGCTTTCTGGCCAGCGCTCTGGGTCTGGGGTCGGTGCGTGCCGAAGAAGAGCGCCTGCGCGAACGGGCGGCGCAGATCATGGACTACATGAAGCTCACCCCGCATGCGCAGCGCCTGGTCGGGGATTTGCCCTTCGGCATCCAGAAGCGCGTCGAGATGGCGCGCGCCCTGGCAGCCGATCCCAAGCTCTTGCTGCTCGATGAGCCCGCGGCCGGCCTGAATCATGACGAAATGGCGGGCCTCGAAGACCAGATTCGCGACGTGAATGCCCGCCTGGGCATCACCGTGCTGCTGGTCGAGCACCACATGAGCCTGGTGATGGCCGTTTCACACAAGGTGGTGTGCATCAACTTCGGCAAGAAGATTGCCGAAGGCACACCTGCCGAAATCCAGCAGCATCCTGAAGTGATCGCAGCCTATCTCGGAGCGCCGGCCGATGCCTGAGTTGCTTGAAGTCAAGGGCCTCAAGGCCTCCTACGGACCCACGCAGGTTCTGTTCGATATCGATTTTTCTCTGGCGCAGGGCCAGATCACCACCATTCTTGGTGCCAATGGCGCGGGCAAGACCACCACCCTGCGGGCGGTCTGCCAGGCCGTGCGCACCAGTGGCAGTGTCCTGTTCGATGGTCAGCAACTGGTCGGCAAGTCCACCGAGTCGATCGTGCGCATGGGGGTGGCTCAGGTGCCTGATGGTCGGGGGACGTTTACGGCGCTGACCGTCGAAGAAAACCTCAAGCTTGGCGCCTATGTGCGCCGAGACAAGTCCGAGGTGGCGCTCGACATGGAAAAGGCCTACACGCGCTTTCCACGTCTGAAGGAGCGCCGCAACCAGCAGGCCGGCACCTTGTCAGGCGGGGAGCAACAGATGCTGGCGATCAGCCGGGCACTGATGCTGCGGCCGCGTCTGCTGTTGCTTGATGAGCCCTCGTTCGGTCTGGCGCCCCTCATCGTGGCCGAGATTTTCCGGATCCTGCGTCAGATCAACGAGCAGGAAAAGGTCAGCATGCTGCTGGTCGAGCAAAACGCCAACCTGGCCCTGGGTCTGGCGCATCAGGCCTATCTGCTCGAGACCGGCCGCATCGTGATCTCCGGGCCGAGCGAGGTGATCCGTAACGACGAGACGATCCGCAAGGTCTACCTCGGCCACTGATCCGATCAGCGACCCTGCCACCGATCGCCTTCGCTTCAAAGACACATCACACGAGACAACTGACGATGGAAGCCTTACTTCACCAGATCTTTTCCGGCATCGCCAACGGGGGCATCTATGCCGCTGTCGGTCTGGCGCTGGTCATGATTCATCAGGCCACCCACCACATCAATTTCGCCCAGGGCGAGATGGCCACCTTCTCGACCTTCATCGCCTGGGCACTCATCAATGCTGGCTGGCCGTACTGGGGGGCGTTTTTCCTCACGGTAGGGGTCTCCTTTGTGCTGGGGCTGATCATTCAGCGCACGGTGCTCAAGCCGGTCGAAAAAGCCCCGGTACTCACCAACGTGATCGTTTTCGTGGGCCTGCTGGTGATCTTCAATGCGGTTTCAGGCTGGTTTTTCGACCACACCATCAAGTCCTTCCAGAGCCCCTTCCCCAAAGGCTCCCTGTTTGAAACGAAATACTTCAACTCGCATGCCGTTGGCTCCTTCATGGTGACGCTGGTCGTGTTGGTCGCCCTGTATTGCTTCTTTCGCTTCACGCCGCTGGGCCTGGCTATGCGGGCGGCTGCGCAAAACCCCGAATCCGCGCGGCTTGTGGGAGTCCGGGTGTCCTGGATGCTGGGCATGGGCTGGGGCCTGGCTGCAGCCATTGGCGCCGTGGCCGGCATGATGGTGGCGCCCATCGTGTTCCTCGACCCCAACATGATGGGAGGCATTTTGCTTTACGGGTTTGCGGCCGCCTTGCTTGGTGGCATCGATAACCCCTGGGGAGCAGTGATCGGTGGTTTCATCGTGGGCGTGCTCGAGAATCTTCTGGGCGCCTACGTGATCGGTACGGATCTCAAGCTCACGGTGGCGCTGGTGCTGATCGTTGGCACCCTGATTGTTCGTCCTGATGGCCTGTTCGGCAAAGCGGTGGTGACTCGGGTATGAACTCCAACAACAAAAAAGTCGTCTGGATCGCCGGCCTGCTGCTGCTGGTGGCGCTGTGCGTTCTGCCCTTCCTGGTCAAGAACTTCCGGGTGTTCCAGTTCAATATGGTGATGATCTACGCCATCGCCATCCTGGGTCTGAACATCCTGACCGGTTACAACGGCCAGATCTCACTGGGTCATGGCGCCTTCTATGCCATCGGTGCCTACGGGGCTGCCATCCTGATGGACGGGGTAGGCATGCCCTACTGGGCCACGCTGCCGTTCGCGGCACTCCTGTGCTTCGTATTCGGCTTCCTGATGGGCTTTCCGGCCTTGCGGCTGGGGGGGCACTATCTGGCGCTGGCCACCTTCGCGCTGGCCCTGGCCGTGCCGCAGATGCTCAAGTACAAGAAGATCGAGCACATCACGGGAGGTGTACAGGGCATCGTGCTGTCCAAGCCCGAGGCGCCCTTCGAGTTCAGCTTTCTGGGCCAGCCCCTGTCGGCTGACCGGTGGCTTTACTTCTATACGCTCTTCGTGCTTGCGATCATGTTCCTGATCGCGTGGCGCCTACTGCGGGGCCGGGTGGGGCGTGCACTGGTGGCCATTCGTGACCATCCCATTGCTGCTTCAGCCATGGGCGTCAACCTGCCAGTGTTCAAGTCGATCACCTTCGGTGTGTCCGCAGCTTTCACCGGTGTGGCGGGTGCCTTGTCTGCCTCGGTGGTGGCCTTCGTGTCGCCCGACAGCTTCACCTCCTTCCTGTCCATCACGCTGCTGGTGGGCGTGGTGGTGGGCGGGCTGGCCTCCATTCCCGGCGCGATCGCCGGAGCCATCTTCATCCAGTTTGTGCCCAATATCGCTGACCAGATTTCCAAGTCGGCACCCTGGGCCATTTATGGTGTCTTCCTCATCCTGCTGATGTACCTCATGCCCACCGGGGCGGCGGGTCTGATCAGCAAGATCTGGGGCCGGCTGCGTCCGGCATCGTCTTCGGCAACTTCATCCCCTGAAGGAAAACTCTCGTGAAACGCACTTTCCTTGCGACGGCCCTGGCGGGCCTGACCCTGGCCGCCTTCTCCGGCACGGCC
>JBEELY010000013.1:0-3653 GCA_041167925.1 Pseudomonadota bacterium
CGCCGCAAAGCCGAGGAGATGATCTGATGCTCGTCCTCGACCATGATCGCGCGGGCGGCTACTGGGGCGCGGTGTATGTCTTCACCGCCATCAAGGGCCTGCAGGTCGTCATCGACGGCCCAGTGGGCTGCGAGAACCTCCCGGTCACCTCGGTACTGCATTACAGCGATGCGCTTCCGCCGCACGAGCTGCCCATCGTGGTCACGGGTCTGGCCGAAGAACAGCTGGGCCGCGAGGGCACCGAAGGCGCCATGAAGCGCGCCCATGCCGTGCTCGATCCGGATCTGCCCTCGGTGGTGGTCACCGGTTCCATCGCTGAAATGATCGGCGGTGGTGTCACCCCCGAAGGCACCAGCCTGCAGCGCTTTTTGCCGCGCACCATTGACGAAGACCAGTGGCAGTGCGCCAACCGCGCCATGTTCTGGTTGTGGTCCGAATACGGGCTGCGCAAGGTGCCCGAGCGCAAGCCGCGCGCGTCTGGCGAAAAGCCGCGCGTCAATCTCATCGGCCCGAGCTATGGCGTATTCAATTCGCCCAGCGACCTGGCCGAAATCCGTCGCCTGGTGCAAGGCATCGGCGCCGAGATCAACATGGTGTTTCCGCTGGGCTCTCACCTGGCCGATGTTTCACGTCTGGTCGAGGCCGACGTCAACATCTGTCTGTATCGTGAGTTTGGTCAGATGCTGTGCGAAGCGCTCGATCGGCCCTGGCTGCAGGCGCCCATCGGCCTGCACAGCACCACCAAATTCCTGCGTACCTTGGGCGAGCTTCTGGATCTTGATCCCGAGCCCTTCATCGCGCGCGAAAAGCACACCACCATCAAGCCGATCTGGGATCTCTGGCGTTCAGTCACGCAAGACTTCTTCGGCACCGCGAGCTTCGCGGTTGTGGCCACCGAAACCTATTCCCGCGGCCTGCGTCATTTCCTTGAAGACGACATGGGCCTGCCCTGTCACTTCGCGGTGGCCCGCAAGCCCGGCGACAAAACCGACAACGCTGCTGTGCGTGAGCTGGTGCGCAGCAAGCCGCCGCTCATCTTGTTCGGCAGCTACAACGAGCGTATGTATCTGGCCGAGACCGGCAGCCGCGCGGCCTTCATTCCGGCCTCGTTTCCAGGCGCCATCATCCGCCGCCACACCGGCACGCCCTTCATGGGCTATGCGGGTGCCACCTATCTCATCCAGGAAGTGTGCAACGCGCTGTTCGATGCGCTCTTCCACATCCTGCCGCTGTCCACCGACATGGACCGCATCGAGGCCACGCGCAGCCGGGCCTCGGGAGCTGCCTCCATGCCCTGGACGCCCGAGGCGCATCGCAAGCTCGATGAGCTCATCGAGGCCGAGCCGGTGCTGGTGCGCATCTCGGCAGCCAAGCGCATGCGCGACAAGGTCGAGCAGGACGCTCGCGATGCAGGCGAGTCGCAGGTGCAGCTTGAACGTTTACTGAAATTGTTCGGACGAACCAGGGAGGGGCAGGTCGCGTGATCCGTGAACTGAACTTCGCTCTGGACGCACGAGCGATCGGCCGGGTGTGCCCGGTCATTGGGGGTCCGGGAGATTTCGCCCGGACTGTGTGGGTCTTGCCGCAAGGCAACTCTCTGAAAGGCAACAACCATGGCTGAAAAAGTGAATCCGTCCGGTCTGACGGACGCGGAGTGCCAGGAGTTCCACCAGTACTACCTGCAGGGTTACATCCTGTGGGCCGTGGGTGCATTCGTCGCCCACAGTCTGGTGTGGATCTGGCGCCCCTGGTTCTGACCTCGTAGCAAACCATCCAAGGAAGCAGTTATGGCACATGTGCATGCGAACCACCCCACCACCGGCGAACTCGGCAAACGTCTCGAAGGGCTTCACCTGGTCTTTCTCGTGATGTTTGCAGCATTTCTGGTGCTTGCCATGTGCGGGCAACTGCTCACCTGGAACTGGCGGACCTGGCTCCCCGGAGCCGAAGGGTCGAGATCGTTGTGGTCCGGCGTGAAAACGGCGGTCTACACGGTCATCTCCCACCTCAGTTAGAGAAAGGACTGAAACATGTGGCGTTACTGGCGAATCGTCGATCCGCGCAAAGCGATCATCCTCACGGGTCTTCTCATTGCGTTCGTCTCGACGAGCATCCACCTGATCCAGATCAGCGGGGATCGTTACAACATCAACACCTGGCATCCCGACACCGTGAAAGCTGCATCGGCGAAAGCGGCGCAAAACGCGCCCAACCCGTCGAAGTAAGCATCACGTCCGGGAGAACGGACCGGCACGGTCAGGTCCTCATGACTGACCGTGCTTGTCAAAGAACACAAACCCTGAGCATTCGATCGAGCCCGTGAGCCCGCACATGAAGGCATCGGGGTTGGAGGACCACACATGGCCATGCTGAGTTTTGAAAGGAAATACCGCGTAAGAGGCGGCACCCTGGTCGGAGGAGATCTCTTCGACTTCTGGGTCGGACCTTTCTATGTCGGCTTTTTTGGAGTGACCACGGCGTTCTTCGCGCTGCTGGGCACTGCAATGATCGTCTGGGGCGCGGCCATGGGGCCCACCTGGAATCTCTGGCAGATCAGCATCGCGCCGCCGGATCTCTCTTATGGATTACGCATGGCGCCGCTCATGGAGGGCGGGCTATGGCAGATCATCACGGTGTGTGCATTGGGTGCCTTCGGGTCCTGGGCACTGCGTGAAGTCGAGATCTCAAGAAAGCTGGGCATGGGCTACCACGTGCCCGTGGCCTTCGGCTTTGCGATCTTTGCCTACTTCACGTTGCAGGTGATCCGGCCTGTGCTGATGGGCGCCTGGGGACATGCATTCCCGTATGGCATCTACAGCCACCTCGACTGGGTGAGCAACGTGGCTTACCAGTACCTGCACTTCCACTACAACCCGGCCCACGGCATTGCGGCAAGCCTGTTCTTCGCGACCACGCTGGCGCTGTCGATGCACGGCGGTCTCGTGCTCTCGGCGACCAACCCGAAGAAAGGCCAGGAAGTGAAGTCCCCGGAACACGAGGACACCTTCTTCCGCGACTTCATCGGCTACTCGGTTGGCACGCTGGGCATCCACCGCCTGGGCCTGTTCCTTGCACTGGCGAGCGTCTGGTTTGCCGCGCTGTGCATCGTGATCAGCGGACCCTTCTGGACCCGCGGCTGGCCCGAGTGGTACACGTGGTGGCTCAACCTGCCGATCTGGTTCTGAGCGCCCCAGGAGAACAGACATGGTTGAATATCAGAATCTTTTCACGGCAGTGCAGCCCACCGGGCCACTGCACTCGGGCGCACCGCTTCCCAAGGAAGACTGGGAGCGCACTGGCAAGCCCTTCCTGTGGCACCTGCTCGGTCGCATCGGCAATGCGCAGATCGGTCCGGTGTATCTGGGCGGTCTGGGTGTGGCGTCGCTGGTCTTTGGCACGCTCGCCTTCAACATCATCGGCTTCAACATGTTGGCCTCGGTCGACTGGAGCCCGAGTGAGCTGATCCGCCAGCTGTTCTGGCTGGCGCTTGAGCCGCCCGCACCGCAGTACGGCCTGTCCATCCCGCCGCTGGCACAAGGGGGCTGGTGGATCATCACCGGCTTCATGCTCACGGTATCCATGATGCTGTGGTGGGCGCGCTGTTACCGAAGAGCTCGACAACTCGGCATGGGCACGCACATCGCCTGGGCGTT
>JBEELY010000084.1:0-5084 GCA_041167925.1 Pseudomonadota bacterium
CATCCTGAAGGCTTCGCCAAGATAGGCTTTACGAACCCGCTCATCCTGCACGATCTTGTGCGGGTCGCCGCTAGCAAGAACGATACCATCGTTAATGATGTAGGCGCGATCGCAGATGCCCAGCGTTTCCCGAACATTGTGGTCGGTGATCAGGACGCCGATGCCGCGATCCCTCAGGAAGCTGACGATGCGTTGGATTTCGATGACCGCGATCGGATCGACTCCAGCGAAGGGTTCGTCAAGCAGTATGAAACGGGGGTTCGTGGCCAGTGCGCGGGCGATTTCTACCCGCCTGCGTTCGCCTCCCGAGAGCGACTGCGCCGGGCTGGTGCGCAGATGCCCCACCTGCAGGTCAGCGAGAAGGGCCTCGAGCCTGGCCTGCAGGGCCTGGCCGCAGAGCATTCCGCCCCGGGCTGAATCAGGCTGCAGCTCGAGCACGGCGCGGATGTTTTCCTCGACCGTCAGTTTGCGAAAGACCGAGGCCTCCTGGGGCAGGTAGGACAAGCCCAATCGTGCGCGCTTGTGAATCGGCAGGCGGTTGATCGCCTGACCGTCGAGCACGATCTGACCCCCATCTGTGGGAACGAGGCCCGCGATCATGTAAAAACAGGTGGTCTTACCTGCGCCGTTGCGACCCAGCAGCCCAACGACCTCGCCGCTGTGAACCTCGATGCTGACGTCGAGCACGACCTTGCGGCCATGGTAGGCCTTCATAAGATGGCTGGCCTGCAGGGTGCTCCGGTTCACTGGCCGGCCTTGGGGGCAGTCTCCGGGCTGACCCGGGGCTGAATCGTGACCCTCACACGGCCGCTTCCGGCGGGAGCGCGTGCGCCTGCGCCCTCGACCGTGTAGTACTCGCTGCGGCTGTCATACAGGATACTGGCCCCTTCAATCTCGTCGAGCAGACGCGAGCCGTCGAGGCGACGCACCTGGGCTCGCCTGAGCACCCGGAGCGTTTCCGCCTTGCCGTCGTAAATCAGTTCCTCGCCCTGCCCCTCGATCCACTCGTTCAGGCCATCGCGCTTCTGTCTGAAGCGGACCAGCTGACCCGTGGCGGTGCCTTGGGCATAGCCTTCGGGATCCTGTCGGAGTACCAGTTGGTCGGCACGGAGCACCAGCGTGCCACGGGTCAGGACCACCTGACCCGTGAAAACATTGACCTGCTTGACGTCATCGTATTGCATCCGGTCTGACTCGACCTGGATGGGCTGGAACCGGTCAGCCCGCTCGGCAAGGGCCTGCGGGCAGATGAGCACGGACATTGCGGCAGTCAACAACAGCCCAAGTGCTGCGGTACGCAGGCCCCGTCTTGGCCGGGTGCGTGCATGTTGAATCCGCGGCGTGCCGGAGGGTAAGCGCGACAGGGATCGGTCGAACGTTCGGGTCATGGGGACGAAATCAGGCACATGAGCGCAGTGCTGTGCGCAGGAAGTTCAGCGTGGGCTGCCAGCCGCAGGCGTCGGCAAGGCGCTCGCCGCAGATCGCGAGCCCCCCTCTGGGGTCTGCCAGAAGGCCTTCACCCGCGAGTCTAACCGTAGCGTGCGCTCCCGCAGGTCCAGCGCAAATCCTGTGCCTTCGAGCCGATGGTCTGCTTCGCGGACGAGGACCGCTTGGTCGGAGTACACCTGCTCGGCATCCGGCAAGACCTGCGCGCGTTCGGTTGTGGCTTTCAGGGCCGCGCGTTGCGCCGTGGCCGCCCGCTCGACCTGCACATTGCCTGTCAGATCGATGCGCTGGGGCCGCGCCGGCTTTCCTTCCTGTGCAGGCAGGGCGTTGAACCATCTCCCGTGATCGGCACGCAGTCTGGCGCCGGGGCGGGTTGGATCGAGGCTGGCCATGACGGGCTGCTCGAAATGCGCACTGTCGTCGGCCGGATAGTGCTTCAGGGCCAGTGCCTGGACCCGCCAGCCTGGTGCCCCTTGTGGGTCGAGCGTGAATAGAGTGAGTTTGTCAACGAAGTAGTCTGCCTGACGTGGGTCAGGTGCCGCTGGCGCAGGGCGCTGGCGCTCGCTTTCGGCCCGCTGTGCCAGGTAAATCGAGAACAGACCCAATGCAATGAGCATGCTCAGCGACATTCCTGTGGCCAGGCGGTCCAGAAGGCGCGGCGCGGTCAAGGCTGGCATGGGCCCACCTCAGGACTGGCGTCCGTCAAAGCGGGCCGTGATGCGCTCGAGATCGCCCCTGGCCTGCAAGATGAACTCAGCCAGTTCGCGGGCCGCGCCATGGCCCGCAGGCCGGCTGGCCTGCCAATGTGCAGTGTTCTGGAGCAGTGCCGGTGCATGCGGCACCGTTGCCGCAAACCCAGCGATTTTCAGGGCAGGCAGGTCGGGATAATCGTCGCCCATGAAGCCGCAGGCAGACAGGCTCAGATCGCGCTCCTGGCAAAGCTGTCGTAGCGCAGCCGCCTTGTCCGCCACGCCCTGCATCACGACCGCAACCCCGAGTTCGCTGGCGCGACGCATCACGATCTCTGAACTGCGCCCGGTGATGAAGACCGGCTCGATGCCTGCCTCGCGCAGCCAGACCAAACCCAGACCATCATGGACTGAAAAGCGCTTGTAGAGCTCACCCTGAGCCCCGATCAGGATGCTGCCATCGGTGAGTGTGCCGTCGATGTCAAAGGCCATCAGTCGCAGCAATCTTGCGCGTTCTGAGGCTGTGAAAGCTGCTTCGCTCATGGCGCCGTGTTTGTTCACGCCACGCGGGCCAGCAGCAGATCATGAAGATGCAGGGCGCCAGCGAGCCTACCCTGGCCATCGAGTACAGGCAGCTGGGTGATCCGGCGCTCCTCCATCAGCTTGACCGCCTGAACTGCCAGGTCGTCGGCCTGGACCGTGGAGGGCGTGCGGCTCATGACCTCATCAATAATCAGATCGCCCAGCGTGCTGGTGTGCTCGAGCAGCCGGCGCAGATCGCCATCAGTAAATACGCCAGCCAGGGCACCCGATGCATCGACGACGGTGGTCATGCCCATGCGCTTGCGGCTCACCTCCAGGACAGCTGCGGTGAGCCTGGACCCTGTGGCCACCTTGGGGACGGCATCACCGGTGCGCATGACGTCGCGAACATGGGTCAGCAGCCTGCGGCCCAATGAACCCCCGGGATGCGATCGGGCGAAGTCCTCGGCGCCGAATCCGCGGGCATCGAGCAGGGCCACCGCAAGCGCATCACCTAGCGCCAGCGCAGCAGTGGTGCTGGCGGTCGGCGCGAGGTTGAGCGGGCAGGCCTCCTTGTCGACCCTGGCATCAAGGTGCACATCGGCAGCCCGCGCCAGCGGAGACGTCTCGTCTCCGGTCATTGCAATCAGGAGGGCGCCCTGACGTCGCACTGGCGTGAGGATGGCCAGGAGCTCGTCTGTCCGCCCGGAGTTCGACAGTGCAATAAACACATCGTCGCGGGTGACCATGCCTAGATCGCCATGGCTGGCCTCGGCGGGATGCACGAAGAAGGCGGGTGTTCCGGTGGAGGCAAGCGTGGCAGCAAGCTTGCGGGCAATATGCCCCGATTTGCCCATTCCACTGACCACCACACGTCCGCGGCAACCCAGAATCAGGTCGCAGGCACGGGCAAAGGGCTCGCCGATCCGGTCGATCAGGCCCGTGATGGCGTCAGCCTCGATGCGCAACACCTCCTGAGCCCGCCGCACGAGGCGCGTCGCCGAAGTCGGGCTGGCTACAATCGACTGATCGTCTGAAGGCTCCATGCGGTCGAGTATAGCCGCCCGCTCCTGACCCATTTCCCGGCTGAATCGTGCTCTCTGCCCTAGAAGTCACCGTCATGCTGCTCGCGGCGAGTATTGCCGCAGTCATGCTGCTGCGCCGCTTGGGCATGCCTGCCCTGGTTGCCTATCTGATGGTTGGGGTGGTGCTCGGGCCTTTTGCGCGATATTGGTCGGCCGATGGTCAGGCCCTGCATACCCTGGCCGAACTGGGGGTGGTCTTTCTGATGTTCACCCTGGGGCTGGAGTTCAATCTGGGCAAGTTGCGCAGCCTGCGCCGTTTTGTCTTCGGCCACGGATCAGTGCAGGTGCTCGGGACCCTCAGCCTGGTCATGCTGGCCGCGGCCCTGTTGCCATCGGCATGGTCCTCCGGATCCATGCTGGCTGCGCTGGACTGGCGTGGAGCGCTTGTGCTGGGGGCTGCGCTTGCCCTGTCCTCGACCGCTCTGGTGAGCAAGATGCTGACCGAGCGCCGTGCACTCGAGACCGAGCATGGGCGAAGGGTCTTTTCGGTGCTGCTCTTTCAGGATCTTGCGGTCATTCCATTGCTGATTCTGATTCCCGCCCTGGGTCGCGGCGATGAAGACGGTTGGGTGGCTCTAGGCTGGGCAGCGTTGAAAGCGGTGGTGCTTTTGGTGTTGCTGCTGCGGTTCGGGCCCACCCTCATGCAGCTCTGGTTCTCTCGGGTGGCCCGCCAGCGCTCGCACGAGCTATTCACGCTCAACATCCTTTTTGCCGCGCTGCTGCTGTCCTGGCTCACCAAACAGGCGGGCCTGTCCATGGAGCTTGGCGCGTTTGTGGCCGGCATGCTGATTTCCGAGACCGAATACCGGTATCAGGTCGAAGAGGACATCAAGCCCTTCAGGGACATCCTGCTGGGGGTGTTTTTCATCACGGTGGGCATGCGTCTGGACCTGCGGGTGGTCTTTGATGCCTGGTGGGCGGTGCTCTTGTGCGCCACCTTGCCGATTGCCTTCAAGGGCCTGGTGGTGGTGGCGGTATGCCTTCTTTTCCGAGACCCTGTGCCCACTGCCATCCGGACCGCGCTGTGGCTGGCCCAGGGGGGCGAATTTGCGTTCGTGTTGCTCGCGCTGGCAGGCGACTCGCGGCTGCTGTCTCCCGAATTGCTGCAGCCCGTGATGGCCGCCATGCTGATCTCGATGTTGTGCAGCCCCTGGCTGATTTCACGGGCCGACTGGATTGCCATGCGGCTGTCCAACCAGGAGTGGCTGATGCGCTCGCTGCAGTTGCAGACGATCGCATCGCGCAGCATCGGACGGGATCGTCACATCATCATCTGCGGCTACGGACGCAGCGGGCAGAGCCTGGCCCACGTGCTCGAGGCCGAGCAGGTGCCTTTTGTGGC
>JBEELY010000132.1:0-8169 GCA_041167925.1 Pseudomonadota bacterium
GCCGTTGTTTCAGTCGGTCCGTGAAACCCGCGGCCTGGCCTATCAGGTCGATGCCTGGACCGAAGGCCATCCGGATTGCGGCATGTTGCAGCTCAGTGCAGGCGTGGCCCCCAGACATGTCAGGGAGTTTCTGTCCGTGGCCTGTGGTGAACTGGCCGCGCTGGCGCAAGGCATTCCCGAGGAAGATCTTGAGCGCACCCGCAATCAGCAACTCACCTACCTGTCCCGGCTACAGGAGCGGCCACTCGATCTGGCCGAGAGCATCGGGCGGGACCTGCTCATGCGCGGGCGGGCGGTGCTGCCCGAGGAGCAGATCCGGGCGACCCAGGCCATCGGCGCAGAGCAACTGAAACAGGCCGCACGCATCCTCATCGAACAGGATCCGACGCTCGCCTTGGTCGGCCCTGCGGCGCGCGGCGATCTGCTGGGGCTGGTGCGTCGCAGGCTGGCCCGACCTCAGATCTGCGTCACCGCGGCATAGACCTTCTGCACGATCTGCCAGTGGCCGCTTGTACGCAGCAGACTGAGGTAGTCGGTGAAATACAGGGGCGGGATCTGGCATTTGACCTTGACCAGCGCGGTATCCACGCCAGCATGGTCAAGCACGAGGATGCCATCGTCCCGGGCCAGGCCGCGTGAACGTGGCGAGGGGCGAGCACGGACGACCTCCAGCCATGCATCGCGACTGAGGGTCTTGAGCTGCCCTTCGTGAACCCAGGTCAGGCTGCTCGATGGCGCAAATACCGAGGCAAGCTTGTCGGCGTCGCCGTCATACAGGCCATCAAAATAGGTCTGGATGAGGTGCTCGACCCCGGCGCGATCGAAATGAGGATGGTTCTTGTGGCTCATGAGGGGTGACCTTCTCTAGGTTTTGGACTTCTTTGGATTCAGGGCTGCTCTGGCCTCGGGGCCTTAGACTCGCGTTTTGATCAGGAGACTACCGCATGACCGATCGCCCGGGCGCCATGCTGCGCGAATCGCGATCCCGCCTGCCCTCTGTGGACCGTCTGGCGCGCCATGCCGCGCTGCAGGAGGCCATCGCCCAGTACGGGCGTGATGTGATCATCGATAGCATCCGCGCGGTGCTCGATACCCTGCGCATGACGCCACCCGCGGAGCCGCTGCCTGATGAGGCACTCGCGCTGCAGGCCGCAGCCCATGCCGCCCAATGGATGCAGCCGTCGCTGCGTCGGGTGCTGAACCTCACCGGCACGGTGCTGCACACCAACCTGGGCCGCGCCCCCCTACCCCCGGAAGCAATCGAAGCCATCGCGGCCGTGGCGCGCGGCAGCTGCAACCTGGAGTTCGATCTGGAGCGTGGCGCCCGCGGCGAGCGAGACGATCATGTCAGTCAATGGCTGCGCCGCCTGACCGGCGCCCCGGCCACCGTGGTCATCAACAACAATGCCGCCGCAGTCATCCTGATGCTCAGAGCCCTGGCCTCGCGCCGCGAGGTCCTGGTCTCGCGCGGAGAGCTGATTGAACTCGGTGGTTCCTTCCGGCTGCCCGACATCATGCGCGAGGCGGGCTGCGTGCTGCGCGAAGTGGGCACCACCAACCGGACCCATCTGCGCGATTTTTCTGAGGCAATCGGACCGCGCACCGCCATGATCATGCAGGTGCACACCAGCAACTACCGGATCGAGGGCTTTACGAGCGCGGTCGATGCCCGCGAGCTCGCAACGCTGGCGCGGGAGCACGGATTGCCTTTTGCAGTGGACCTGGGCAGTGGCACACTGACCGATCTGGCCGCCCTCGGTTTGCCCGCCGAGCCAACCCCCGCACAGGCCATGGCGCAGGGGGCCGATCTAGTGAGCTTCAGCGCCGACAAGCTGCTGGGCGGCCCGCAGGCAGGCATGGTGGTGGGTAGAGCCGACCTGATCGCCAAGCTGCGCAAGCATCCGCTCAAACGCGCCCTGCGCTGTGACAAGATGACCCTCGCCGCGCTCGAAGCCGTGCTGAGGCTGTATGCCGATCCGCCCAGGCTTGCCGAGCGCGTTCCGGCACTACGCTGGCTGACTCGCGCTGCGTCGGACATCGAGGCGCAGGCCCATACACTGGCCCCGGCACTGCAGGCTTGGCTGGATGCCGATGCAAGCAGAGCACGCTGGCAGGTCGAGGTGGCCGCCACCAGCAGCCAGATCGGCAGCGGCGCCCTGCCGGTGTCCGTACTACCCAGCGCTGCGCTGCGCGTCAGCCCCGTGGGCAAGGCACGAGGCAAGGCGCTTGAGGCACTCGCGCGGCGTCTGCGCCAGCTGCCGGTGCCGGTCATCGGTCGGATTGCACAGGACGCACTCTGGCTAGACCTGCGCTGCCTAGATGACACCGATCTGCTGCTTGGGCAGTGGCAGCCCAGTGGGTCGACTCAGCCTGGCGTGCAATCGCAGCCCGGTGCTCAAGGGTCGCCCGGCGCGCTATCGTGATCATCGCTACGGCAGGCCATGTGGACCATGGCAAGACCCATCTGGTGCGGGCCCTGACCGGCGTTGATACCGATCGCCTTGAAGAAGAAAAACGCCGGGGCATGACCATTGACCTGGGCTTTGCCTACGCCGATCTCGGCGGCACCCGGCCCGCGGGCTTCATCGATGTACCAGGTCATGAACGTTTCGTTCGCACCATGGCGGCAGGCGTACATCACCTCGACCTCGCCCTGTTGGTGGTGGCAGCGGATGATGGTCCCATGCCGCAGACCCGGGAGCATCTGAGTCTGCTGCAGGGCCTGGGGTTGGCGAGGCTTGCGGTGGTGATCACCAAGATCGACCGGGTAGATGTGGCGCGGCGCATGCAGGTACAGGCTGCTGTGCTGAGCCTGCTCCAGGGCACGCCTCTAGAGGAGGCGCCCTGTTTCGAGGTCGACAACCTCAGCGGCCAGGGCATCCACGCGCTGCGGCAGTACTTGTGTGAACAGCAGCAGGCCAGTGAAGCGCGTGCGGTCAACCCCGGCGGTCATGCCCGACTGGCCATTGATCGTGCCTTCAGCCTGCCCGGCGCCGGTCTCATCGTCACCGGTCTGCTGCTCGACGGCCGATTGGCTGTCGGCGATGCATTGCAGCTGAGCCCGCAGGGCCAGCCCGTTCGGGTCCGTGGCTTGCGGGTCCATGAGCATCATGCCGAGCAGGCTGAAGCCGGGCAGCGCTGTGCGGTGAATCTGGCCGGTGCTCAGATTGCTGCTGACGCCATCTCGCGTGGCGACTGGCTGGTGAGCCCTGAGTTGGGTCAGACCTGCGAGCGACTCGACGTCTGGTTCAAGGCCGACGCCGCGGCCCCCAAAGCCCTGTCGGCCCGCGAGCAACTGCAACTGCATCTGGGGGCCAGCTGCGTAGGCGTACGGATAGCGCCACTTTCCACAAGGGCCATTGCGCCAGGCGAGACGGGCCTGGTCCAACTCATTCTTGATCAGCCGCTCATCGCGCTGCATGCCGACCGATTCGTGCTCAGAGATCCTGCAGCCCAGTGCGTGCTTGGGCATGGCGGTGTGCTCGATCCCTTTGGCGCAGTGCGCGGTCGCAGCAAACCGGATCGACTGGCGTGGCTGAGCACGCTTGCGGGTTCAGAACATGCCGGCATCACGGCGCAGCAGGCGTTCGGTCAGGCCCTGCTTCATGAGGTCGGTGGCGTCGATCTACCAGCCTTCTCGCGGGCCTTCAATCTGCGCGAGGCCGAGCTGACGCTGCTGCTGCAACACACCCAGCCGATTCGGATCGGACGCCGCGCACTTTCGCGGACATGGGCAGATCAGTGGCAGGACACGCTCACGGCCCAGCTGCGTGCGGTGCATGCGCAGCAGCCCGCACGGGTGGGGCCTACCGAGGGTGTGCTTCTGCGCGACACTGCTCGCGCCTGTGCGCCCACTGCACTGCCGGCTCAAGCGCTTGCGATAGCCCGCTGGGCTTTGCAGAGCCTGCTTCAAGGCGGGCAGATTGTGCGCGAAGGTCATGGCATTCGATGCGCAGATCATGTCCCGGTGCTGCCCCCGCTGCAGCAGGCCAGGCTGGAGGCGGTCCGCCTGGTGCTGGCTCAAAGCGGGCTGCGCCCGCCGATTGCAGGCGAGCTTGCCGAAGCGCTGAACACCACCCGCGAGGATATGCTCGCCTTCCTCAAGGAGATGGGTGAGCTGGGCCATCTGGTACCGGTCGCTCCCAATCGCTACTTCCTGCAAAGTGAGGTCGAGCAACTGGCCGCAATCGCGCGTGAACTGGCCGAGCGATCGCCGCAGGGGCAGTTTGACGCAGCGGCTTATCGCGACGCATCGGGCATCGGCCGCAATCTGACGATCGAGGTGCTGGAATTTCTCGATCGTCAGGGCATCACGCGCCGCATCGGACAGAAGCGGGTCCTTCGCGACGGGAACTGACGCCGGACCCGAGTCGCCTCAGACCGTCTTCATGCCGATCGCTTCGAAGTTCTTTTTCTCGTCGACCCAGAGGCGCTCCCCGAGTTTGCGGAAGTCTTCGCCGCTCATGTAGGCATCTTCAAGATCATGCAGGGCGAGCAGCTTGCGGTAGTCAGGATCGGCCAGCGAGGCGCGCATGGCGTCATGCCAGGCCTTGACCGCTCGGGCTTCCATGTTGCGCGGCCCCACCAGGCCGATCGGGCTGCGCGACACGATGTCGATCCCTGCATCCCGCGCGGTGGGCACGTCGGGCAGACGACCAATGCGCTTTTCGCCAAAGGTCGCCAGCACCCGGCCTCCGCCCGCCTTTTCGATCTGCGCCCAGCCTCCGTCGATCACGGCATTGATGTGGCCGCCCTTGAAGGCCGCCAGCACCTCGGCGCCACCCTTGAACGGCACAAAGGTGATCTCGGCACCGATGGCTTTGGCTAGGGTGAAGGTGGCGATGTGTCCGGTGCTGCCCGAACCACTGGCCCCCACGGTGATCTTGCCCGGGTTGGCCTTGGCGAAGGTCACGAACTCGGCAAAGGTCTTGTAGGGCGAGTCGGGCGTGACCACCAGCGAGAAGGTGTAGCCCGAAAAGTTCATGATGTAGGTGATGTCCTTCATCGGGTCATAGGGCACCTTTTGCAGGTGCGGCACCCGGAAAATGGTGGCCGGGGCGATCGCCACCGTATGACCATCGGTGGCATTGGACTGCGCCACCGCCTGGGTGGTCAGGGTGCCCGAGGCTCCGGCCCGGTTTTCGACAATCACCTGCTGACCCAGGTGCTTGGCCAAAGGCACGGCCAGTGCGCGGGCAATGGCGTCCGTAGCAGCCCCGGGCGGAAAGGGCACCATCAGGGTCACAGGGCGTGAAGGAAATGCAGCGCCCTGCGCACGCACGGCAGGGGCCGCAGACAGGGCTGCAGCGGCGCCAGCAGCCATCAGCATCTGACGGCGCGAGGAAGACAGCCCTGCATCAGCGTGGGCGGACGGGTTGTTCGGGATCCGGTGCTCTGACTTGCGATTCATTGAGGTCTCCTGCATGTTATGTGTCAACACCAGCCCGCACTGTAGCGAATCCTGCAGGGCTTCCGGGAGACACCATGCCTGAATTGCGCTTTTGCCGACTCGGCCAGACCTTCTTTGCCGAGGCAAGCGACATTGATCTGCGCGCCGTGCGCGATGCGGCGACACTGACAAGCATTCGCGAGGCCATGGACAGCCATGCGGTGCTGCTCTTTCGCAGGCAGCCCTTCACCGATGAAGAACAGCTGGCCTTCGCGCAGCGCCTGGACGGCCAGCTGCATGCCCGCACCTCCTCGGCAGCGATTGCGCCCAACCGCTTCGGCAACGAAGCCCTGACCGACATCTCCAATGTGAATGCGGCGGGCGAAATCGTGGCCCTCGATGATCGCAAGCGCATGGGCGGCCTGGCCAACCGGCTCTGGCATACCGATGCCTCCTTTGAAGATCCCGCCGGCCGCTACTCGATGCTCTCTGCCCGGGTGATTCCGCCGGTGCGAGCCGATACCGAGTTTGCCGACATGCGGGCGGCCTGGGATGCCCTGCCGCCCGAGGAGCAGACCAAGCTTGAAGGCCTGAGGGTGCGGCACAGCATCGTGCATTCCCGTCAGACCCTGGGCTTTGATTTCAGCGAGGCCGAGAAGGCGCGTTTGCCGGGTGCGGAGCATCCGCTGGTGCTCACCCATGCCCGGACTGGCCGGCGTTCGCTGTATCTTGCCTCGCATGCCGAGCGCATCGTGGGCTGGCCGGTGCCCGGAGGCCGGCTGCTGCTGCAGGACCTCACCGAACATGCCACGCAGCCCGCCTTTCGCTGGCGTCATGAGTGGCAGCCGCAGGATTTTCTCATCTGGGACAACCGCAGCACCCTGCATCGCGCCCGCCCCTTCGATGACCGCCGCTATCGGCGAGAGATGAGACGCACCACCACACTCGACCTTCCTTTCACCATTACTGGAGCCTGAATCCATGAGCCTTGCCACCCCCTCTGTCATCCCTGTCGAGACCGGAACCGAGCAACTGCTGTGCGAGATCCGGGACCGCGTCGCCGTCATCACACTCAACCGCCCGGACGCCCGCAATGCGCTCTCGGATCAGCTCACGCCGGCGCTGCGCACCATGGTTCGCGAGCGCGGCGAAGACGGCCGGGTGGGTGCGCTGCTCATCACTGGCGCTGGCGCGGCGTTTTGCGCGGGCGGTGATGTCAAGTCGATGGGTGATCGCAGCAGCAAAGCCCACATGTCGCCCGAGGAACGGGTCGCCGACCTGATCGAGCGTCAACGCCTGCTCACTGGAGCCATCCTGGCCGTGCGCAAGCCGGTGATCGCGTCGCTGCCGGGTGCTGCCGCAGGGGCCGGGCTGGCCATTGCCATGGCCTGCGACCTGCGTATCGCGGCGGAATCTGCCTTCGTCAGCGCAGGCTACTCTCGCATCGGGCTGTCGGGCGACTACGGCATTGCCTGGCTGCTCACGCGTGCGGTGGGCTCGCCCCTGGCCCGCCAGATGATGTTCACTTCGGAGCGGGTCACTGCGACCCGTGCCCTGCAGATGGGTCTGCTCAACCGGGTGGTGCCCGATGCCGAACTGCGCGAAGAGGCATTCCGCTGGGCGCGCGGCATGGCCAATGGCCCTGCTCTGGCCCTGCGGGCCATCAAGGACAACCTCGACGACGCGCTGCACATCGACCATGACACTGCACTGGTTCGCGAGGCCCAAAGGCTGGTGCCCTGCTCCTACACCGAGGATCACAAGGAGGCGGTGCGGGCGTTTGTTGAAAAGCGCGAGCCGGTCTTCAAAGGGCGGTGATACGCAACTTGTCGCTCAGTTGCGTTGACCCCCAACCCAAGCACAGCCTGCCAACCTGACCGATTGCATGCCTCGCGAGGCTGGTGCACACTGCCCCGCGGTGACGCAAACAACGCGCAACCTAAAGTACACAACACATAGGAGACACCATGAAACTGTTCCGCAGGCTTGCCCTTGCCGCAGGCGCATCCGCCCTCGCATTGGGCCTGAGTGCCCCGGTCTCGGCCAAAGAAACCTGGAAGCTCGCCACCGCCGCCCAGCCCGGCACTGTGCTCCACGAGATCGTCATGAAGTTCATCAACGATGCCAACAAGGCACTCGCACCGGACATCACCATCGAGTACCTGCTCGTGGGCAACGAGCAGGAGACCCATCAGCAGGTGGTGCGCGGCCGACTGCAACTCGGGGCCTCCTCCTTTGCCGGCGGCGCCATTGCCGTGCCCGAAGGTGCGATCTTCAATACGCCCTACCTCTGGAGGAACGACGAGGAGCGGGTCTTTGTGACCGACAACTACGGGCTGCCGATCGCCAAAAGGCTCTACAACGAAACAGGCATGGAATTGCTGCTGGTCGCCGACGTGGGCTGGAACGATATCGTCTGTACCAAGGCTTGCCTCACCCCGGAGAGCATCAAGGGCCAGAAGATGCGGGTTTCGCCCTCACCGGCCTCCCGCGTGTTCTTCAAAGCCCTGGGTGCCAATGGCGTGCAGATGCCCCTGACCGAGTTCTGGCCTGGCCTGCAGAGTGGCCTGGTTCGGGGTGGTGATCTGCCGTTTCTGTTTTACGTGACCACACCCGCCGCGCAGAGCGCCCCGCATTACGTGGTGACTCGGCACTATCACCACCCCTCGACCTACATCATGAACAAGGCGCTGTTCGATGGTCTCAAGCCGGACGTTCGTGCCAAGCTGGTCGCTGCACTGCCGGATGCCGCCTGGGCACGTAAGCAGGTGGCCGATACT
>JBEELY010000234.1:0-5399 GCA_041167925.1 Pseudomonadota bacterium
TGCTACGTTCGGCATCAGCGCCATGCACCAGACTGCTGTAACTCCCCAGCCGCCAGCTCGGACCAATGAAGCCCGGAGCGGGCAGGGCTTCGAGAGTCTTCGCGAGAGACTGGTCGCGCGCTCTTTCAAGAGGCGGCTCAAGCGGCGGTTCAAGCGGCTGCTCAGGGGACTTGACCGGATGTGCTCGCTCGGATGACTTCACCGCGACGGGCGCCGGCAACTCGCTGAATTGGATATGTTGCGCATGCGCTGCCGCCCAGTTCTTCCAGGCGGTATGAGTCCCCACGGGATCTTGAGCTGCCTTGCCCCATACCTCGAAGTGATCTGATCCGCCTGTGACCATCCAGTTGAGCAGGGTGGATGTGCCCGCTGCCGCACGTTTTTCCAGAGCGTCCGTACGTCGACCGCCCAGAGACTGACCACAGATCAGATAGAGGCGGTGCACGGCCCGGGTGAGGGCCACATAGGCCAGACGGACATTTTCGGCTCCGATTTCGGCTTCGATTCGGGATCGGACCTCGGCCTTGGCTTCCCCTCGCTCGTTGCCTGATCGCAGGTCAATGACCGGTTGGTCGTCGGCATCGTGATAGCGCGCGCCTGCGCCTGAGCCCCTGTTGCTCGCCGTGATCGACGTGGTCCACAGAAAGGGGCAGAACACCACCGGAAATTCGAGCCCCTTGCATTTGTGGATGGTCAGCACCTTGACCAAATCGCGATCGGACTCGAGTCTGAGCAAAGCCGTCTCGGCGCCGCCGCCTTCAATGCGTTCACGCTTGAGCCATTCAAGAAGCGCAGCCGGCTGGGGATGCTCATGTGCAGCCTCCTGTAGGCGTTCGAGCAGATGTAGCAGGTTGGTCATACGCCGCTCGCCGTCGGTTCGACTCAACCATCGCCCGGCAAGATCAAGCTCGCGCATCAGCAGCCGCAGCATGCTTGCGATCCCTTTGCGCATCCAGACGTTTTTCCAGTCGTGCAAACGCCCGGACCAGTGCGCAAGCAGGGCGTCGTCGTGCTGCAGGGCGACCAGCGTGGCTGCGCTTTCTCCAATCAGGTCGGTGCTCAGTGCAACGCGCAAACGGCTGCGTTGACCGGGTTCGATCACCGAGTCAAGAACGCGTTCAAGCTCGAGCGCATCAATGCTCTTGTGCACACTCTCCTGGGCGATGGAGACACTGGCCAGTCCTCGAGCCAGAAGGGCCTGACGGATGCGTTCGCCTTCGACATGGGTGCGCACCAGCACCGCAATGTCGGATCCACTCAAAGGGCGATCATCGAGCCTGACCTGGCCCCGACGCGCACCGTGAAGCAGTGAGGCGATTTCCATGGCACAGGCTTGCGCACTGAGTTGCTCGGCCTGTCTTCTATCCTTCATCGCCATGGGGTCCGGGCCGGGAAGGTGCCAGACCGTGAGGGAGGCCTGCCTCAAAGATTCGGCCTGCGTTGTCAATAAATCGACACGCTCGTCCTTGAACACCGCGCGCTCACGCTGACCCGCCTGAACATGCCGGTACTGTACGCCCGGCAAGACAAAGGCCTGCGGATTCGCACTGAAGAAATGATTGAGTGCGCTGATGAGCTCGGGCGTGGAGCGCTGATTGGTATTGAGGGTGTGCTCATGCGCGACCGTGGTTCGCGCATGCAGGTAGGTGTGCAGATCGGCGTTGCGAAAGCTGTAGATCGCCTGCTTGGGATCGCCCAGAAGAAAAAGACGGGATTGCGGGCTTGAAAAGAGCTGATCGAAGATCTCGAACTGAAGCGGATCGGTATCCTGGAACTCGTCGATGAGCGCCGCCTGAAAGCGTTCCTGCAGAGCCCGGGTGAGTGTCCCGGAGGCATCCAACTGCAACTGCGTGTGCAGATTGCTCAGCATGTCGTCAAAGCCCTGCAGCTGACGGGCGCGTTTGAGCCGATTCAGTCGAACAGGCAACTCTGCGATGGCCTGCTTGCGCAATTGCATCCAGAGCGCGGCGCCCAGGCTTCGCTGCGCTTCCAGGGCCTCAATTAGCGTACCGGTCGCGGCCAGCAGCTCCGGGCTCAGGCTTGACGCGTAGCCTTTATTCAATGTGTAGCGGCCCGGAGTCAAGAGCGTGAGCAACTTACGCCGTTCCTCATCAGGCATAGGCAAGCAGGGCTCGGACTGGCTAAGCCATTGGTCCCAAGCTTCGATCGACAGATCGAGTTTGAATTTGTCCTTGCCGAAGGTTTTCCCATTCAGACCCGGGCGATCTGCGGCGAAACCGGCTTGCCATTCGTTTTGTCGTCCGAACCAGAGCGCCTTGAGTAGCTCAAAGCAGTTGGGCAGATCGGGCAGCGTTTTCTCTTGAACGGGTGTCGGGCTGTCAGGCCAGATCAGGCGAGAGGTGGGCCGGGCGAGCACCTGCATCAGATCCTTCCGCAGGTGCTCAGGTGTCAGGTTCGACTGAAGGACATGGTCGAGCAGAGCTCGGGACGCTTTGTTGCTCAGTACATGCTCGCGCCAGAAATCGGCGACCACCTCGCTTTGCAGCGCCTGAGCATCCTGAATGACATCCAGGCTCAGGGCCTGCCCTGCGCTAAAGGGCGCATCGGCCAGCGCCCTCTGGCAAAAGCCATGGATGGTGAAGATCGAGGCTTCATCAAAGGAGGCCAGGGCTTGTTCGATGCGGGCGAGTTGCTGCTCTGGCGGAATGCCGAGCGCGTTCAGACGGACTAACAGCCCCTCAATGAAAGCATCGGGGTGGACCTGTCTGCTGTGCAAGGCTTCGCGACACTGGACCATGCGAGCCCGGATGCGATCGCGCAATTCAGCCGTGGCCGCATTGGTGAAGGTCACGACCAGAATTTTTTCGATCGCGAGCTCGTCCTCGAGCAGAAGTCTGAGATAGAGCGCACAGAGATTCCAGGTCTTTCCGGTGCCTGCCGAGGCTTCGACCAGATGGCGCCCCGTCAGCGCACAGCCAAAGACATCGAGCGCCTGCGCGGCGGTCTGTCCCTCGGGCGATCCGGCAGACAGGCCGGTCGAACTTGCATATTCCTCGAGAGATTCAGACATGGTTGAGCTCGCAGTGCTCGAGCATGGGCCCATAGATCTGATGGGCCAGTAGATCAAAAACGTCGGTATCGATCGGTGACTCAAGACCGCGCCAGACCAGCTGGATCTCCGGGCGATCGGACTCGCCCCAGGCGCTTCGCCGTCGTGGCATCCAGGCGTCCTGAGCCTTTCCCGGGTCGCCTTGCGCCAGGGCCAGCGAGACTCGAGGGAAAAAGGCCATGGGTGAGCGCTGCGCCTTGAGGGCGAGGTCGACCAGTTCGGATAGCCGTTGCAGTGGGCCGTCTGCCGGACGGAACACCAGATGCTTGTCGAAGGTGTGGGCTTGTGTCTCGGTTTTGACGCCCCGGGGACTCAGCGCGCAGAGCACGAGGTGATGGAGCCAGGCGTTCAAGAGCGCCTTCTCGAGCGGCAGGTCGCCTAGCGCAAGGAAAAGGCCGTGTTCGTTGAGGCTGCTCTGACGCAGCCCATTCGGGCCACCACCCATCAGCCCGCGCAGTGCGCTATGGTCTGCGGCGCGGTCGGTTCCGATCAGTCCGGTTAGAGTCATTGGTCCGGTCCCGGGTTCGACTGTGTCCAGAACCAACTCAAAGGGGACAGGCGGGTGGCCACTGGGCTGCAGGGCCTCACGGACACGCTCAACATAGGCTTGAGCCAACGCGACGCGTTCACGGACGGGTTGCTCGCCCAGCCATCCACCAGGGAGCTCGGGGACCAGGCGTTTGCGCTGAATCAGAGGTTCCAAAGGATGCCCCTGCAGCAGTGCAAAGGCCGCCTGACGCTCAAGTTGACGCAAGGCACGACGGTCGGCCGTCAGGGGCTCTTCATCCTGGAGGGGGTCGGGATCGCGCTCAAAGCGCAGCTGCGTCTGGGCTTGCAGCAGGGCTGACGTCGGGTCGCAGAGGATGCGGATCAGAGCGTCCAGAGGCAGATGGGCATGGGTCTGAATACCCCCCCGTGTCAGCGGGACCCCTGTCTCATTGACCACGGGGATTTCCGCTTCATTGAAAAAGCGGGGTGGCCCGTCGCTGGCCTGCCCGTGCGCACGTAAAGGCAGGGCCTGTCGCCAGGCCTGCGCGATCTGCGCGTCATGACTGCGGATACGCAGATCGCTCTGCGGGAAAAAGGCGCTGCGATCGAATGCCTGAAGGGGATGGGCGACATGAAGTGCCGTTCGGACATCGTCCGGGCAGCCGCGCTCAAGGGTCTCGATCAGCTCGGCCAGCAGGACTGACGGCGGCAGCGCAGTGTTATCCCGAACGCTGAATGCGGTGTAGCCCAGCAGGAGCCGTTCTCGCGCGCACAGCAGGAGATCGAGCATCAGATTGCGGTCGTCTTCGCGCCGCTGCCGGTCTCCCATGCGGGGCGCTCGCGCCATGAGGTCGAACTCCAGTGCACGGGACTGTGCAGGAAATGCGTTGTCGTCCAGACCGAGAAAGGCCACGATGCGAAACGGCAGGTGCCGCAGGCTCGCCGGTGCTGAAAACGTGACTTCGCCCGAGGGCACACCTCCGCGGGCGGCCTCTTCGAATGCAGCCTGCAGGGCACGATTCAGGATGCCCGCTTCGATCAGCGCGCCGGGGCCGAGCCCGCTCATTTCGTCGAACAGGCGGTCAAGCGTGAGACGGGCAGTGTGGAGGTCTTCGATGTCTCGGGGAGCCACGTCAATGAAGCGCGCCAGAAGGTCCTGCAGCAACTCCTGCCATTGCGCTGCAGTCAGGGGCTTCGCCATGCGGCCAGCGAGTTCGATCAGCCCCTGGCTGAAGCGCCAGAGCTTGCCCAGGGCAAGGCTGTCGCTGCCCTGAATGTCGGTGACCGGCCATCGACCCAGCGTATCGCGAGGCGTATCGGCGGGCACCGCGTAGGACAGGAAAAGCGCATCCAGGGCATCAGCCAGCGTATGTCGCGCCAGATCTGCGCCACCAAAGGCCGCGCGGTGACGGGTGTCCAGCCCCCAGTGCGCGCCCGCCTGCTTGAGCCAGGCCGCAAGTGTCTCGTGTTCTGCAGGCGATAGCCGGAGTCGGCGTGAGATGGGGGGTTGGGCAAGAAGATCGAGCAGGCCGGTCACGCCGGCACGGCCTGTGACGAAGCTCAGCAGATCCAGCATTGCCTGCGCAACCGGATTGGACTGTGAGGTGCCCAGACCGCTGATTCGAAAAGGAATGCGACGCTCGTCAGGGACGGTGCCGAAGATGGCCTCGATGAGCGGTGCCGCTGCAGTGAGGTCGGGCACGACCACCAGCACATCGCCTGGTGTGAGTGTGCTGTCGCGCTCGGCAAAGGCACTCAGCAGGCGGCTGTGCAGCACTTCAAGTTGCCGGCTGAGCGAATGGCAGGCATGGATCTCGATGCTGGTATCGCCGTGCGCAGG
>JBEELY010000389.1:0-2666 GCA_041167925.1 Pseudomonadota bacterium
CGGCATGCCTGGCCAGATTGGCATGCCGGGCGCGCCAGTCGAGGCTCGGGAAGCGAAAGTCAAGATAGCCCAGGGCACATCCGACCGCGATGTCTGCGAGCGAGTACTTGCCTTCAGAGCAGTAGGGCTTGTCGGCCAGGCCATGGGCCATGGCTGCGAGTGCGGCGTCAACCTTGCCCATCTGCCGGTCGATCCAGGGCTGGCTGCGCTGTTCGGGGGTGCGTTGCGCCACCTCAAGCCGGGCCAGGATGGCGGCATCTTGAAGGCCATCGGCCAGGGCTTCCCAGCAGCGTACCTCGACCCGCTCGCGACCCGAGGGCGGAATCAGGCGATGGATGGGCGTCACGGTATCGAGGTATTCGACGATCACGCGAGAGTCGAAGACCGCTGCTCCGTCGTCGGTCACCAGAGCCGGGATCTTGCCTAGCGGATTGATCTGCTGAAGAGTGCTGGTGGGCGAGAAGACCTCTTCGCGAACATACTGGTAATCGATCTTCTTTTCGGCCAGAACGATGCGCACCTTGCGCACATAGGGGCTGCCATCGGAGCCGATCAGCTTCATCATCGCGGAGTCACGCAGGTCTGAGAACGGGCCCGACTATAACGCACTCGGCCTGCAGCGCCGCACCCGGGCGATTGCGGCCCGCGGGTATCATCGGCGGTCATGAACACCTCCCCGACTCCTGCGGCCCAGGCCGTCTTCGCCGATCCGGCGCTCGAAGCCCTGTCTCCCCTCGACGGCCGCTATGCCGGCCGCGTCAAGGCCTTGCGTGCCCTGCTGTCCGAGTCGGGTTTCGTGCGTCACCGGGTCCGAGTCGAGATTGAATGGCTGATCGCGCTTTCGGATTTGGGCCTACCCGAGCTCAAGCCCTTCTCGCCCGCCGCACGTGAGAAGCTCCAGGCCATTGCAACGGGCTTCGGTGCGACGCAGGCGCAGCGCGTCAAGGCCATCGAGGCGGTCACCAACCATGACGTCAAGGCGGTCGAGTACTTCCTGAAGGAGCAGGTGCAGGGCGACGCCGAACTCGAGCCTGCGGCCGAGTTCATCCACTTTGCTTGCACCTCGGAAGACATCAACAACACCTCGCATGCCCTCATGTTTGGTGCTGCCCGCGATGCCGTGCTGCTGCCCGTGCTCGATACCCTGATCGGCACCTTGCGCGACATCGCGCATGCCCAGGCCGAGCAGCCCATGCTCTCGCGCACCCACGGCCAGCCGGCTTCACCCACCACCCTGGGTAAAGAGATTGCCAACGTGGTGGCCCGCTTGAAGACCGCGCGCCAGCGCTTGGCCGAGGTTCGGCCACTGGCCAAGATGAACGGCGCGGTGGGCAATTTCAATGCGCATCTTGCAGCGGCACCTGGGGTCGACTGGGAAGCCTTTGCACGGGGCGTGGTTGAGCAAAGACTCGGCCTCACCTTCAATCCCTGGACGATTCAGATCGAGCCTCATGACTGGATGGCAGAGCTCTTCGATGCCATCGCACGCATCAATACGGTATTGCTCGATCTCGACCGTGACCTCTGGGGCTACATCTCGCTCGGCTACTTCCGGCAACGCCTGAAGGCGGGCGAAATCGGTTCGTCCACCATGCCGCACAAGGTCAATCCCATCGACTTCGAGAATTCCGAAGGCAATCTGGGCATTGCCAATGCCCTGCTGCGTCATCTGGCCGACAAGCTGCCGGTTTCGCGCTGGCAGCGCGACCTCACCGACTCCACCGTACTGCGCAATGTGGGCGTGGCCTTCGGCCACACCCTGCTGGGCTGGGATGCATGCCTGCGCGGCCTGGGCAAGCTGGAGGTGGATGCCGTGCGGCTGGGGGCAGACCTTGATGCCTGCTGGGAAGTGCTGGCCGAGCCGGTTCAGACTGTCATGCGCCGCTATGGCGTGCCTAATCCCTATGAGCAACTCAAGGAGCTCACCCGGGGCAAGGGCATTACCGCCCAGGCCCTGGCCGATTTCGTCGATCGCCTGCCGATACCGCAGGCCGAGCGCGAGCGTCTGAGGGCCATGACGCCACAGGCCTACATCGGCAAGGCCGCTGAACTGGCGCGCCGGGTATAGCCGCGCCACGTGCTGTCGGGCTGATAGCATGCACGATGATGCTTCCCCGGAAGCGTCTGCATCCAATAACGCTTTGCTGCGGGCAGCCCGCCTGCCCCCACGGGCAACTCTGCCCGATGCCACGCGATCCTATCCCCCAAGGAGTTCCTCCATGAGCCGTCTTTCCCGCCTCTCATTTTCTGCAGCCATCATTGCCTCGACCCTGGCCTTGAGCCCAATCGCAGCCCATGCCCAGTTTGCAAAGTCTGAAGATGCGATCAAATACCGTCAGGGCGCGTTCACGGTCCTGGCCGCACATTTCGGCCGGATCGGTGCCATGGTGAACGGGCGCGTACCCTACGATGCGAAGGCGGCTGCAGAAAACGCTGCCGTGGTCGTGGCGGTGTCGGCGCTCCCCATCACCGCCTTCGGACCGGGTACCGATTCTGGGCGCGAGCACCGCGCCAAGCCCGAAGTCTGGAGAGACGCCGCCAAGTTCAAGGCCGCTGCAGACCGCATGACCGATGCGATCGCCAAGTTGCCGGCCGCTGCCGGAGATCCTGCAGCCCTCAAGACCGCCTTTGGCGCCGCCGCGGCCAGCTGCAAGGGCTGCCACGAC
>JBEELY010000432.1:0-3053 GCA_041167925.1 Pseudomonadota bacterium
GCCGTGCTGGATTGGGCCCGGCCGCAGGGCCTGCCGGTGGTGGTCATTCCGGGTGCAGACCATTTCTTTCATCAGAAACTCACCGGCATCAAGGACTGGCTGATTCGCGCCTTGCAGCCCACGCTCGCACTGCTGTTGGCAGCCTTGCTGCCCTCGCTGATGGCCACGCTGATGTCGGTGGCCGCGCTGTCGCCCTCGCCCGCCTGGGCGCAGTCACGCGAAAAGGCCTCCAACGCAGCGCCAGCACGAGGCGAACGCGACGGTGCCCGTGAAAGTGGGCGTGCCGGCAAGGGTGCGCGCAACACGCCGGCGGTCGAGCCCCTGCCCGCCACCCAGGGGCTGGCCCCGCGCGAAGCCCCGCCCATCGCAGCCCGCTCCTGGCTGCTGCTCGATGTCACCACCGGCCAGCTGCTGGCTGCAAGCGACCCGGACATGAAGGTCGAGCCAGCTTCGCTCACCAAGCTCATGACGGCCTACCTGGCCTTCAATGCGGTGCGTGACAAAAAACTCACGCTGGAGTCACGCCCGCCTGTGTCCACACTGGCCTACAAGGCCGTGGGCTCGCGCATGTTCGTCGATCCGGCCAGCCCGGCCACGGTGGATGAGTTGCTGCACGGCCTGATCATTCAGTCCGGTAACGACGCAGCCACCATCCTGGCCGAGGCCATTTCGGGCAGCGAGGCCGCGTTTGCCGAACAGATGAACCGCGAGGCCAAACGCCTTGGCCTGAACAACACGGCCTATGCCAATGCCTCGGGTCTGCCCGCGCCGCAGCACTACAGCACCGCGCGCGATCTGGCGGCGCTGGCCGTGCGCGTGATCGATGACCATCCCGAGTTCTTCAAGCTCTACGCGCAGCGCGAGTACACCTACAACAACATCCGTCAGCCCAACCGCAACCGCCTGCTCTTCGTCGACCCCTCGGTCGACGGCATGAAGACCGGCCATACCGAGGCGGCCGGTTACTGCCTGGTGGCCACCAGCCGGCGGGATCAGCCGGGGCTCGATCAGCCCCGACGACTGCTCTCGGTGGTCCTCGGCGCGGCCTCCGAAAGCGCGCGGGCCATCGAATCCCAAAAGCTTCTCAACTATGGCTACAGCGGATTCGATCTGGTCAGGCTCTACAGCCGCGACCAGCCGGTCGCGAGCTATGCGGTCTTCAAAGGCGCCACGGCCGAGGTCAAGGCAGGCTTCACCCAGGCCGTGCTCACCACCGTGCCGCGCGGGCAGGCCCAACGGGTCAAGGGCGAGATTGAGCGTATCCAGCCCTTGGTCGCCCCGCTTGAAAAAGGCCAGCGTATCGGCACCCTGCGCGTCAAGCTCGACGAGCAGGTGGTCTCCGAACACCCCCTGGTTGCCATCGAGGCCGTGCCGCAGGCCGGTCTGCTCGGGCGGGCCTGGGATACGATCCGTCTCTGGTTCAGGTGAGTGCCATGTCCGATTCTTCCGTCGTCTACCTCAACGGCGAATTCGTCGCGGCCCACGAGGCCCGTGTGCCCGTCCTCGACCGGGGCTTCATCTTCGGCGATGGCATCTACGAAGTGGTGCCGGTCTATGGTCGACAGCCCTTTCGCTGGAACGAACACCATGCCCGGCTGGTGCGCAGCCTGGGCAAGCTGCGTATCGATAATCCGCTCAACGCCCAGGGCTGGCGCGATCTGGTGCAGGCGCTGATCGACCGACATCCCTGGGACGATCAGTTTGTCTATCTTCAGGTCACGCGCGGGGTCGCCAAACGTGACCATGCCTTTCCCAAGGGCATCACGCCCACCGTCTTTGGTATGACCAGCCCTCTGCCCGCCATCGCACCCGAGCAGTTGCGCGACGGGGTGAGCGTCATCTCGCTACCCGATGAGCGCTGGCTCAACTGCGACATCAAGTCCACCTCGCTGCTGGGCAATGTGCTGGCGCGACAGGCTGCGGTTGATGCCGGCGCCTCCGAGTGCGTCATGTTTCGCGATGGCCTGCTCACCGAAGGCTCTTCAAGCAACATCTGGGTGGTCAAGGCGGGGCGCGTGCTCGCAGCCCCCAAAGATCGCCGCATTCTCGAGGGCATTCGCTATGGCCTGATGCAAGAGCTATGCGACGCCTGCGGCATTCCTTTCGAGGCCCGGCCCGTGCATCGCCTGGAGGTCGAGCAGGCCGATGAGCTGATGCTGTCCTCGGCCACCAAAGAGGTCCTACCCATCACGCGCCTCGACGGCCAGCCCGTCGGCGGTGGCGTCCCCGGGCCGGTGTTCAAGGCGCTGCATGCGGCCTATCAGCAGGCCAAGCAGCAGGGCGGGATCGCGGCAGCCCAGCAGGGGCAGTATGCGACACCGCCTGCAGCACCGGCGCGCACATGACCCCCGCAGGAACACCTCCGGGAGGATCGGTGCCCCCGGGAAGCGCTCCTCCAGGGAGCCCGCCCTCTGGCCTGCCCGAGTCATCGCGCACCGAGCTGCTCAGTTTTCCGACCGCGTTTCCGCTCAAGGTGATGGGCCTGAGAGTGGATGGGTTTGCCGAGGCCATCGTGGCCGTGGTGCAGCGGCATGCACCCGACTTCGATGCGGCCGACCTCGAAATGCGGCCCTCGCGGCAGGGCACCTACCTGGGCCTGACCGCCACCATCCGGGCCACCTCGCGCGCGCAGCTCGATGCGCTTTATCTCGAGCTGACCTCGCATCCCATGGTCAAGGTGGTGCTCTAAGCGTTTCGATCGGCAGGCGCGAAGGGGCCGATCCGCAGGCTCTAAGCGCCGCGATCGGGCCCCTCCAGCAAGGCCGCCAGCAGGCGGGTCAGCCCCTCCGCCGTCCTGCAGTCCGGGTCGAGCCTGGGGTTGTACTCCGTGAGCTCCAGAGCCTGAAGGCCGGGAGTCCAGGCCAGACCGGCCAGCGCCAGGCTCAGTGCGTGCATTGACAGCCCGTCGGGCTCGGGCGTTCCGGTCGCAGGCGCTTCCTGTGGATCAATCGCATCCACATCCAGGCTCAATCCCCAGGGCAGAGTCGCCCCGTCGCCACCCCGGACCCGGTCAAGCGCCCGCGCCATGCAATCGGCCAGGCCCTGTGCCCGCA